>JAUXXY010000276.1 GCA_030684735.1 Bacteroidales bacterium
GATTTAAGTGATAAAATTCTTGGTTTATTGTTTTTCGGTTAGCAGAAATTCTTCTATCACCTGCTTAAATGTTTCTTTTGGCAATGCTCCCATCGTCATCTGTGGTTGGCCCTTCATGGGTATAAATAGAATTGAGGGGAGGTTGCGCACATTGAATACGCTGGCCAATTCCTTCTGTTTATCGGTATCAATCTTATAAATTCGTATTTTCCCTTTATACTCATCGGCCAGTTGATCCATGATAGGAGCTACAAGGCGGCAAGGAGCACACCAATCGGCATAAAAATCAATGATGGCAGGTAAATCTCCCTCATAAACCCATTTCTCAGGATTGACTTCATAATTGAATACTAGATTAAGAAAAGCATCCTTATCAAGTTTGGTTACTTTTCCCTCAACTGATTGAATCGTTTTATCGGTTGTTAGATTGTTTTGTTGCTGTGGACTCGTACATGCACCAGTTAACATGATGATAGCCAATGATAAAGTTAAAATCAGGTTCTTCATTCTTGTGGTTATTAATTTTTCGGCAAAGATAAAAAATATTTTTTAAATCGCTTTATGAACACTATTTTTTTAATTTTGTTCAAAATTTAATCATGAGTTTTAAGAAATTCTTCAATGAGGTATCTGATGTTGAGTTTACTCGCATTACATCCAGCGACGAGAATTGTCTGGCTTTTTTAGCTGACTTAAAATGGAAAACCGGGTACAAGTGCCGTAAATGCGGCAACGCCAATTACTGTAAAGGACGTTCACCCCATTCAAGAAGATGTACGCGATGCAAGATGCACGAATCAGCAATGGCCCATACCCCATTTCATGGATGTCGGCTGCCGTTGCCATTGGCATTTAAGATAGTACGACAGATTTGCTGTATGCCCAAGGTTTCAACTTGGGAGCTTTCGAGGCAAACTAAGATAAGGCAGATGACCTGCTGGAAACTGAAAAATAAGATATCGCGATTGCATAACATATCTGAAATTCAATAATAAAACCAGGAAGGCATTGTATTGCTTCCGGGTTATCGCCAGAAAACAATTGAACATCTATTTTGTTATTTTTGCAGATTGTATAAATTAATCCATATTTCATATCATGTCAAAACTATTACCACACCCTACGAGATTGCTCCTTCTTTCATTCATCTTTGTTTTCTCATTGAACATCAGGCAATCTAATGCAGCCTGGTTCGATAACTTGCCTTACAAGGTTGAGCAGCCTGATGGCACCAGCATTGAATGTTTTGCCAGTGGAGATGAATTCTACAACTGGTTGCACGATGTTAATGGATTCACAATTATTCCTGCTGACGATGGTTATTTTTATTATGGTATGTTGGAAGGCGAATTTGTAGTACCCTCGGCTTATCGCGTTAATTCAGTTGACCCGGCGAAAAAAGGCCTCACCCCGTGGGCTAAATTATCGGAACAAGAATATCAAAAGCGCAGAGAAGCCTTTTGGATCGGAGCAGATAAAAGCATCAAGGCTCCTCACACCGGCACACTAAATAGCCTAACGGTTTATATCCGCTTCAGCGATCAGGTTGAATTTACAGTGAATCGTCAGGTGTATGACGGTCGTTTCAATAATGCCAGTGGTGTATCGTTGAAGAACTATTTCCATGAAGTTTCATACGAGAAACTGCTTATCGAAAGCCACCATTACCCTATATGCGCCCTTACTACAAATTTATCTTACGTTGACCAATTTCCGCGTTCCTATTACCAACCATACAACGTAACCACCAATCCCGACGGCTACAGTGGCGATACCCAACGCCGGCAACGCGAACATACCCTTTTACGTAATGCCATAAATGCCATTGCTGCTGAAGTTCCCCAAAGCCTTGCGATTGATGGTGATAACGATGGCAACGTTGATAATGTTTGCTTTATAATTCGTGGTAACTCAGGGGCATGGGCTGATTTGCTGTGGGCACATCGTTGGGTACTTTCTTCTTTCCAGGTGTTTATTCATGGTAAAAGAGTGTATGATTATACTTTTCAGCCTGAAAATCAGAACGATGTCAAAACCCTTTGTCATGAAATGTTTCATGTGTTGAGCGCACCCGATCTTTATCATTATACCTCAAATGGAATTACACCCGCCGGACCTTGGGATTTAATGGAAAGTGGTTTTGGACATATGCTTGGCTTCATGAAGTTCAAGTATGCTAATAAAAAATGGATCACGGATATGCCGCAGATCACAACCCCTGGCACTTATACCCTGAACCCTATTACCTTACCAACAAATAATATTTTCAAGATTGCTTCCCCAAATTCGCTAACAGAGTACTTTGTTGTCGAATATCGAAGAAATATTGGGACGTATGAATCAAGCCTTCCGGGATCGGGTCTGCTTGTTTATCGCATAAACCCGGCAGTGAATGGCAATGCCCAGGGGCCGCCCGATGAGGTATATATTTATCGCCCCAATGGTACACTAACTGCCAATGGTTCAGTGAATTCAGCAAATTATTCATTTAATGTTAACCGCACCGCCATCAACGACGCCACCGATCCCAGCAGTTTTCTTCAGAATGGGTCGCCGGGGGGGTTGAGAATCTCGGAAATCTCATCCATTGGAGCTACTATTTCATTCAAAGTGTCGTTTGGTCTTGATGCCATTGCTAAGTTTGAAGCCAACCACACCACCGTTTCTCAAGGGGGCACTGTTACGTTTAACAATCAGTCAAGCAATGCCAATACATGGGAATGGAAATTCCCTGGGGGCACTCCTGAAGCATCAAGCACACAGAATCCGGTGGTGACCTATGCCAACATTGGTATTTATCCTGTGTCGCTCAAAGTTACTAACCAATATCACACCGATTCGATTTATTTAGACAATTATATTATTGTTGGATCTCCGTCTATTTCCGTCAGCCCGGCATCAATTGAAATTACAATCCCAACAAACAGTACGAATCAAGAGACTTTTGAAATTTCAAGTACTGGTAACACCTGGCTACGTTATTTCATTTCGCACAAATTCCTTTCGACATCGGTAAACACAGGGATCAAGCAAGCCGGAACCATTCTAGGAACCTATGCTAACACCATTTCGTCTAAAATGGGAATGGTAGTTGCTGATGGATTGCTCTACGTTGTGAGTGCAAGTACTCCAAAGGTAAGCGTTTACGATACCTTGACCAGGGCTGTGATAAATTCTTACGATATCCATGCCAACCCTTCTGGCATAGCCTGGGATGGCGAAAAACTATGGATAGGCAACAACGTAGGCTGGGTTTATGCCTATACCGCAGAAGGTTTGCCCACGGGAGATAGCTTCCAGCTTCCGGGCACCGGAATTTACACTTTGACCTGGGATGGTGGAGCATTCCTTGTCAATTTCTTCTTACCTGTTAATCCAACCATCTATCGTATTTCGAATGAAGGTGTTATTTTGAGAACATTTTCAACAAACCTTGGATCAAAAATTACTCAGCTTTGTTGGGTTCCACAGCACACAGATGCCCAGCTTTGGGCCATGGGCACTGGGAAGGTATATCGCCTTAGAGCGGTGGACAACACTTTTGATGTGGTCAGCAATTTCTCCACTCTTTCGAGCATAGCATATTCATTGGCGCACGACGGAACGGATCTTTGGTGGTCAACCACTTCCGGCATGTTGTACAAAATTGACGACGGACTCCTGGAGTGGCTCTCTATGAATCACAGGAACTACTTGCTCCAACAAGGTTCGACTATTGGTGTCCAGGTATCTTTTAACTCAAAAAGCCTGCAACCGGGTGCTTATCAGGCTGAAATTGAGATTATGAATAATGACGCTTCAAATCCAAAGGTAATAATCCCTGTTACACTAAACGTCAGCCAGCCAACCGGCACCGCCATTGTAGCTCCTATGTTGTTTGTGGTCTTTAGTAATCACGGAAAACTATACATTCAACTACCCGAAAGTGAACGTACAAAGATTGAGATTTACGATGTCGCAGGAAGGTTGATTAAGTCTATGGAGAATTCCGGAAACTCGACAACAGAGATAGATGGATTGAAACCAAGCAACATCTACATATTGAAGTTAAGCAACCATCAAATGGTCGAGACACGAAAGGTGGTTATCAGATAAAGATTTTTTTTATCTGCTAAATGAGCGTAGCCCCGAAAAATCCGGGGTATGAGATGACATGGAGTGATTTATTCGATAATCAGTTTTTGATTGGTGGTGGCTTTGTCACTGATCAGGCTGAGGATATATACGCCGGGAGCAAAGGCTGATGTATTAATTACGCGCTGATATTTACCCATGAAATTATTTAGTTTCTCAAGGTAAACGGTTTTTCCATCCATGGTGGCGAGACTAATAGTTACGTTCTGATTTTCCTTTACGGCAAAGGCAATATTCACTATGTTGCTTGAAGGATTAGGGTATATGGCAAAGTTGTTAAAGACTTCGTTCTCCGGAATTCCTACATTACCGATTGAATATGTGGCTTCGAAACCCTGAGCGGTTGTGTAATCGTTCGAGGTAAACATGACCAACATTTGTCCTGTGTTCGAAACAACCGGCCCGGGGAGAGTATTGCCCGAGAAATCGCCAAGCACAGTATTATCAGGCATTTTTACTACACGCACTATGTCAGTGCCCGCCTCAGTAGCAAAAGAGCTGAAGTTCAGCGTAACGGAGCTGGCACCGGGAGGCCTGATCCACCAACGGCATAAAGTACGGTTGTTATAGTTATAACTTCCACTGCCATCACTTATGTAACCGGATGGTGAGTATAGGCTAACGATGCCGCCTGGGCAATAGAGTGGTAATGTGCTGCTGAATTCTGCCAGCCAACCATTAGCGTTTTCTGTGCCATCAGTTGCAAATGTGATAAACATTCTGTTTCCTGTGCTGGTAACCGATGGGGGCAGGTTAGTTCCTGAAAAGGTGCCCAACATGGGCGCATTGGCATTCGCCCCATTATAAATCGTTATAATATCATTTGGTTGTGTACTGAACCTGATGAAGTTCAAGGTGATTGTTTTGACTGAGTCGGTAGGAGCTATGAGATAACTGCAGTTTGCATTGTTCAGATAGGCTTGAACCGGACCGCTTCCATCTTCGATCGAACCTTTTTGTGCTGTGATAATTTTGGTGCCAGGAGGGCAATTGAATGGGTACACATCAGTTGGCGGAGCAAAATTGATGACCGCTGATTGATTCATGTTGAAAGGTGGGTCGTTTCCGGGGTTGAGGTTGGTGAGCAGGAAAAATCCATTGTAGGCACCTCCCCAGCCCCAGTTTTGATGAAAATAGGTATCAGCGACATCGTCCTGAAAACCATCGCTTACCCACGCATGACCTCCAGCCGTAGAAGTCCCTGAATAATACAAAGGATAACCCTGGTTGAGTTGGCTTTTTAGTAAGTTTTTCCAAACATCGTAGCTATAGCTGGCTCGACTTGCCAACTGTGCCGATGAGCGGTACGCAAAAAATGCTTTTATGGCCGGGGCCACGTTGGAGTTATAGGCACCCGATCCGGTCGGGCTATAGCTCATGTTAACAGCAATGCCACAATGATATTGAATCAATGCCATAGGAAGTATGGCATCACCGCTCGATGAGCTGATAGAATTCAACATACCATCCCAATCATAGAAAGTTGCGCCAAAATTGGCATATAAAGTGCCATAAGAAGTATAGTGGGTCTTTTCCCCTATACCCCGTAGTGGATACCTCCAATAATGCATTATGATTGCCATCGCAGTTGCCACGCAACCAGCATACACGCGGCCACCCGGCCCGGCGGCATCAAGCGGACACAATGCATTGTATGGATAACTCTGGTTCCATGTGGTCGTCAATAAAGGGGGCAATTCAGCAAGTACTTGCTTTAATAAAAGATGATTTTCATCAGGGTTGAGGAGGGTGTTCCATTCCTGAGATATTTCCTCAGTAGCGGGGAGTTGAGCGGCAATGGCAAAGGCTGCTTCTTCAGCCCGGTTATTCATAAAATCGCTGAAGCAACAGGGTTGATCTACTTCATTATAGCGACCCTGATAGGCATAGCCAATAACAGGTTTAAGGTTATCATCGGCCGATAGGATCACAAAGCCTCCATCCATAAAATTAATGGCATAATAGGCAAGTACCCCATCGTGGTAGCGTTCAATGAGTTCATCTACCGCAATGCTAAGGAGATTTGATGAATTAAGCACTTGCTGGCGGTGGGTCATGAATTGTTGTGCCGCACGTTTTGCGTCTTCGGGTTCAACCTTTTCGGCAAATACATCGCAGCTAAACAAAACAATCATAAGAGTAAATAAAAGATAATGTTTTGACTTCATGTGTATTATGTTAAATATGTGAGTTTTCAGATTTTACAAAAATAGAAAATATAACTATTGAGGCACCCATCAAGACAATTTTATACATTCGCTGCAATAAAGAGGAGGAGCTTACCAACAGGTATATTTCATAATTTCGCAGGCCAACCTGAAAAGCGAATCGAAGGATATGAATATCTTAATTGAAAACATCCGGGAGCTGGTAAATATTGAATACCAACCACGTTTGTTGGTAGCAGGCAGTGAAATGAATAAACTTGAGGCACTTGCTCAAAGTTACCTGCTTATCAGCAAGGGCACCATTGCATCCTTTGGTAAAATGGAAGAAATCGAATTCGATCAAAGGCTTGCGGGGCATGATATTGATCGCAGAATTGATGCTACTGGAAAAATGGTTTTTCCATCATTTTGTGACTCCCACACGCACTTAGTCTATGCCGGAAGCCGAGAAATGGAGTATGTTGACAAAATAAAAGGGCTTAGCTACGAAGAAATTGCCAAAAGGGGGGGAGGCATTCTGAACTCAGCAAAACGATTGCACGATGCCACCGAACAAGAACTGGTTGATCAGGCGCTGGAACGGCTCCATGAAATTATCATGCTGGGAACCGGAGCGGTTGAAATAAAAAGC
The DNA here is from genome assembly GCA_030684735.1 of Bacteroidales bacterium. Lineage (GTDB taxonomy): Bacteria > Bacteroidota > Bacteroidia > Bacteroidales > JAAYJT01 > JAAYJT01. The sequence goes on from JAUXXY010000276.1 coordinate 6,934, forward strand.
GGTTATGGGTTAAACACGCAAGATGAATTGAAAATGCTTCGTGTTATCCGAAGGCTTAAAGAAATTTCTCCTGTTACTATTGTTGCCACCTTCCTGGGAGCACATGCAGTGCCGGCAGAATATAAACGAAAACAGCATGAATATGTTGATCTTGTGATCAATGAAATGATTCCAGCAGTGGCTTATGAGGGGCTGGCCGACTATATAGATGTTTTCTGCGACCGTGGGTTTTTCACACC
>JAUXXY010000277.1 GCA_030684735.1 Bacteroidales bacterium
AAAAAGGAAGATAAAGAAATGACAAGCCCATCGTTGTTTTTTGATATATGCCACCATTTGGGGCAACATGTCTGTATATTTTATCACCAAAATAATCGGGGCTATCATCAACAAAACTAAAAGACAGGTCGTTATAAATGATGGCTGCCGGCAAATAGCTATAATAAACCATGATGTCGTGCTTAACTACCCCGCCATCCTGATTCCATAGATGTGTATTGAAGTTGACCCAGGAAACAGCAATGGCTATAATCAGCATTGCCAAAGTAGATAGCTTGCCCGGGTGGTTAGTCCAATAGTTACTTGCTAAAGAGATTACACGCATGGCATTGAAAGTAAAATTACTGATTTAACCAGAAAATTATTGGTTTTACCGAACAACAGGAAAAGCTATTTCAGCTTAAGCCGAATTTTAATATAGTCCAAAGGATTTTTACTCCATCTAAATTTCGTAATTTTTTACCTTCCTGTTCATTGCGCGGGAAATAGTTGACGGGCACTTCGGCGATATTGTTTTTCTTTATTCGTAAGGCTTTTATCAGCAATTCGGCTTCGAACCCAAAACGATCTTCGGTGAGATGAAGTTTTTCATACAGGCTCCTCTTTATCAATTTATAGCCGCAAGCCATATCGGTGAGCTTCACATTGATAAGCAATGAAGTGAGCAGGGTGAAAAACCTGTTGGCAAGGTATCGCCAGTATGAAGATAATGGGCGTAAAATGCCTGGCATATATCGCGAGCCGTTAATAAACTCAACATCTAATTGTTTCATCGCGTCCAACATCCTAGGAATGTCGGCAACATCTAGTTCGAGGTCGGCATCCCGGATCAGGAAAGCATCGCCTGTGGCATGGCCGATACCGGTTCTCACGGCAGCTCCTTTGCCCATGTTTATTTGATGTTTGTGAAGGCTGATGTGCTGGCTCTCCGAAATAAACTGCCGAACCAATGAAAAAGAGTTATCTGATGAGCAATCATCTACTACAACAATTTCATAATCTTCAATAAAATCAGGCCATACAAGTTTTTCAATGCCTTCCAGAACAGTGATAACTGATTCCTGTTCGTTGAAGAGAGGGATGATGATGCTGAGTTTCATTCACGCTTGAATAAATGGTTAACTGGCATATTCCGGTATTTAAACGTACACCGGTGTTCTAAATTGCGGCGAAATTACTTAAACAGTTGAACAAATGAAAGGATAGCCTGACCCTGATTTTATTTCCTGATTATGCGCCGTGTAACCATTTGCTGGCCATACTGTAAATTGAGCAAATAGACTCCCGTATTCAAACCTGATACATCCAATTGTCGGCTTTCTCCCAGGGTAGCTTGATGGAGCAGGTTTCCTTGTACATCAAAGATTTGGAGCCTGGTTGTATCGGGCCACGGGCATTCGATGGTCAATAAATCTTTGGTTGGGTTTGGATAGGTAATTAAAATCGGTTCCTCTTTCAAGTGGTTGGTGCCACCCGTGGTGGGCAACACTATTTCATACAAAAACCCGGCAAGGCTTCCCGATCCCTCTTCGGTCATATATAAGCGGTTCGGTGTAACAAAGGCAAGCCCTTCGTTTTGCCCTGGGAAGGTCGAAAAAACATATTCCACTCTGTCGCCGCTAAAAAAACGATTGCCCGGGTAATTGCTGAAAGATATTATTTTTCTGGCAGTCAGTAACACCAACTCTCCTGTTTGTGGAAGAATATCGGCTGCTGTAACGCGGGCAACTTCAATGGAGTTGCCAAGATAAACCGAGTCAACCAGTTGAGCCGTACGGTTTCCGGGTTGCGCTGGCAGTTTATACATTTTGCTATATCCGTTTATTGGGGTGCTCCGGTTCTTGGTGAACAGAAACAGGGTATCGCTACGCCAGATCATGGCTTCGATATCGAAATTCCTGTTCGATTGGGGCGGAGGAAACTGAGTTTGATCGGACAAGACAAACCGTATGATTTCTGCAGTGGTTGTGTTTCCCGAGATGGTCTCGGGATTTGGTATCCTATATACGGCCAGATTCTTGCGGTTATTATCGTTGTTGCCTGCATCGCAAATATAGATACGTCCAACATTATCAGATGCCAGATCTTCCCAATCAATGTTTTGGACATTCGAAATAACGAGTGTTCGTAACAATTGCCCTGTAGTGTCAAAACAATATAATTCAGAGGCATTGCCCGAGTCTTCGTGCGACCAGATTTTGTTTGGATGAGTTACCACTACTCCGGAACTTTCATAAAGAACTGCTGGCAACCGGGTCAGAATCCGTATATCAACAGGAGTAGAAAGAATATGCCTGCTTTTTATCTCATCAGGGTTGTGGCTTTTTTTCTGTAACAGCTCAGTTGACTGGCTCTTACAAACGAAGAAGACAGGGACAAGTATTAGGAAAAGAAAGAATTGCTTGGCCATTATTGTTAGTGCGACGAAAAATTGTTTGTATATGTCAATCAAACAATTAAAAAATACCAAATACGCCCTGCGGGGTGATGCCTATGTATCGGAACCATGTTTCGCCTGCAAAAATATTAACTATCCAGGCAATGGTCATCATTGTGATTCCAAACCTAAAGGTATCGGAAAGGTTGTATTGGTCGGTTTCATATAGCAAAGCTGCGGGTTTACTATTAAACGGCAGAACATATACGTGCTCAATCATAAAAGCTACCGGCAAAGCAAGGCTGATTACGCTGAACCCAAAACGATTGGCCACTCCAATGGCAATAGGTACAAAGATCATGGTACGCATGGTTTTCGATTGAAACAGCAGGGCGCTGAAAACCATAACCCCGGTGAGCAATAAATACACTACCCAAAAATGCGTTTGGTCGCCAATGCCCAAGTGGTTAAAAAATGCATTTACACCAATGGAGGGCAAATCGGTGGCGTCGAACCCTGCACCAAGGGTATAAGCACCGGCCGAGAACAACATCAGGTGCCAGGGAATGTCTACTTCGTTCCATTTTACAATACCAATACGTGGTAGCAAAGCCACGATGGCTCCCACAAAAGCCACGGCAGTGGCACTTATGCCGTGGAGACGATCGGTGGCCCAGAACCCAAGGATTAAAAGAAAAATCACGATGGCTTTCACTTCTAGTCCTTTAAGTTTACCAAGCTGGTTGTATTCCTGTTTCAGACGTTCAATACCACCTTCAATTTGTGGCAGGCGTTCTTCAGGGGCCAGCGGAAAGAATACCCTCATAGCCATCCAATAGCCTATAAACATCAGAATCACCATCACCGGAAACATGGCGGTCAGCCAGTCGGAGAAAAAAACCTGTCCGCCAATTGCGCCACCGATAAGGGCAGCAGCAAGTAAGTTGGCTCCCGACCCGGTGACAAAAGCACCTGCGCCCAGGTTGATATTCAACAGATTTTGTAATACAATGCTGCGGCCAAAATTGTTGCGGTTTTTTCCCCCACGCGCTCCAAATATTGATGCGATTACCATGAAGATGGGTAACAAAATGGCAGCTTTGGCCGTGGTAGCCGAAATAAATGCCGACAATACCAAATTGACAAAAATGAAGCTGATGAAAATGCGTGAGGCATTTTTCCCAAAACGCAGGATAATCCAGAGGGCAAACCGTTTTGCTAGCCCTGTTGCTACGAGCATGCTAGCTAACACGAACGACATGATGTTGAGCCACATCACCGGGTGGCCGAGTTGTGCATAGGCTTCCTTTTCGGGCAGCACCCTTGTAAGCACCAATGAAACGATGAGAATGAGCGAGGTGAGATAATTCGGAATAGCTTCAGTCATCCAAAGAACAAGCCCTGCCACAAAAATGGCAAGCATCATTTGATTGTTGCGGCTAAATGCTTCGGGGCCGATTTTGTCGAATATCTTCCTGACCGATTGCGATACGATGGTCGAAGGATCAATGTCGTGGAGGAAGGGCACTTGCAACACAAAAGCCAGCAGCATGAAGGCGAAGATGGCCAAAAATGGGCCTGCCACAGCCAGCCATTTTTCAACACTCGATTTATCGCGTTTCGGTAACTTCTCAATGCGATAGTTGAGCATGTTTAATGGATCGAAGCCAGTATCGGCCGGTTGCTTAGTGTCGTGCAAATTCATTTTGAATGTGTTCCGATTGGTTCAAAATTAATATTTATCCGCTACGTACCCGTCCGACCGCTTTACGCGTTCGGACGGGTTAGTATGTAAGCTGGCTTTTTTCCCGTCAGATCCCGAAACTTCGTGGATCGAACGGACGGGTTAAGGCATCCACTTGGTATAAGGATTTTTCATCAGCATGGAATTGAAATACCGCACATCACCGGTAACTTCTTCGCCAAGCCATTCGGGTTTTTCGAATGTTTCATCTTCGGCATTGAGTTCTATTTCAGCCACAACCAACCCCTGATTTTCACCGTAAAATTCATCTACCTCAAAGGTATGCGCCCCACTTTTCACTAAGTAGCGGGTTTTATCAATCACACCAGGTTCACAAATTTTTAACAATTCATCCACTTCGGCAACTGGGATTTCTTTTTCCCATTCGTAGCGGCTGGTACCCGTATCATTACCAATTCCCTTGATGGTGATAAACCCCTTGCTGCCTTTGATTCTAACCCTGACTGTTCGTTCGGGCACCAATGACAGGTAGCCTTGTGTGATACGAGTCTGCTTGTGTACAAATGGCTTAAATTCTCCCTTAACAAGGAATTTACGTTCTATTTCCTGTGCCATGATTTTATTCGTTAGCCAAAGGTTTGTTAATCATGCCTATCACACGCTTGATGGCCTGCAGATAATTGATGTTTTCAACGCCTTCAAGCCTGAGGTCTTTGATGGTCTTTTTGATGTCTTCAACCTCGGTTGACTCTGAGTTTATTGTAACCACCCGTGCGCCGTTTATTAATACTACACCATATTCGCAGATAGTATTGTTGATCATATAGCCAAAGCGCTGTTTGTGAACACGAACAGCCTGCAGGCCGGGATGACCATTCACCATATCAATAAACTCTTCATACGTATAAACCTCCTTATTTATATCAGGCATATTAACATTGAAAGCAGGGAATACTTCATTTTGGAGTACCGATGCCTGTATTGGAAACTCTCCTTTCATCAGAGGGTTCCATTGCTCAAGCCCATCTATGGTTTGCACGTAGGTTTTGATGTCCATCTTGCCATCGCGTATTTTTGTATTGTTGAGGTCGTTGGTGCGCGACATGATGTAAATTTCTTCGGAATGGCGTTCCCATACCTTTTCGGGTACCGGTAGTGATAGTCGTGCCATACGGAAGTGGGCATTATCAAAATTCTGCCCAAAGGACCTGAACTCAAAGCGGGGTTTCGAAATTTGGCCTATCTCAATTTTTTCTTTCAACATAAGGTTTTATTGTGGTGATTAAGATGACATCTAAAGTTAAACAACCTAACCTGGGCAAGCCAGAACCAAAAAGTTAAAAACATTCTTGAATTGAATAATGAACATTAGAACATTTGAATAACGAACAGCGAAGCCCTCACAAACACAATTGAAAATAAACAATAATATGGGTAATTAAGAAATGGAAAAACTTCCGGCTTACTTATGGAACTAAAGTATGAGTGCACTACAAAATGTTTCTCCCGCAGATTACGCTAATTTTCACAGATTTAATTTATTGATAACCTTTGCATTATATCTGCGGTACTCTGCGATATCAGCGGGAAATGTTATCTTCTTGACTTTTTGGAGTGGTCTCAAGTATTGTACTTCCAAATTCATTATTCTTTATTCGTTGTTCATTTGTTCAAATTTTTATAAAATATTCTGCCAAAACATACACGAAATTTAAATATAAGTTACTAAGTGCATTACGGGTTGTAAAAAAGGAAAGAACCATGGGATGCCAGGATTAGATCAGAAATCCCATGGCATGTAGATAAGAATACTTGTCAGGGCAGTGTGGTGGCATTATTGTTCGATGCTCCCCGTGTTAACTGTGTGAAGATTTTAAAAGTGTTCGAACCATCCGGCTTACGGCCATAGCTATGCATCTCCTCAGTGGCAGGAAAAATAAAATTATCAATGAGATTGCCTTTATCATTTTCGAGCCAAATCTCTTCTCCGCCGCTCGACAAACCAAACCCTGAATCTCCGCCAACATCCGTTTCGATCACATAGAAACCTTTGGCCGGAATTACCGTTCCGACTGGGAATGGCATTTTGGGTTTTGAACCCGCTTGGCCACCATTGTCATAAATCTTATATCCGCTTATATCAACTGCAACATCGGAACCATTGTAGATTTCGATCCAGTCAACACCCGGATGTGTTGTTGTTTTGCCTCTCGAAAACACTTCATTCATAAATATGATAGAAAGAGAAAGAGTGGCTTTAGGGGCATTCACCGGATAAGTAGCTTGTTTTCCGGTGGTACTTTCGGCCAGCAGATAAAAGGCCACTGCTACGCCAGCGGCCTGCCCAGGGAGTTTTCCGCTGTATACATTCCCGGTGGCGGTCATTGTGGTTGTTAAAAAGGATCCTTGCCCACCAACCTGATAAAAAAGAGTTACTGTTTTAACTCCTTTTAGCGACTTCACAGTGGCTGATATATCAACCGGTTGATTAACTACCGGCGATTGCGGATTTCTTAAGAAATTGCTGAAAGCCGGAGGCCCGTCATAAATTTCATCTTTTACACAACCGGAAAACATGATGCCGGCAACGATGAGAATTCCGAATAGAGTTATTGTTTTCATACCTATATTGTTATTAAATCCTAAATTCAGAACTCCTGACCTCGTCCAACAAAAATAAGTATTTCCCGGCACATTAACGCAAACAGTAAAAGCGGTAAATTTGCCCCATGCAACTATTATTACCGATTTATCCAAACAATACC
>JAUXXY010000278.1 GCA_030684735.1 Bacteroidales bacterium
GGGGTTTGATAAGATATTCGGTTTTATCCCCAAAGCAGCCGACAGAATCAGTTGGAATATCCGTAAAAATTCTGTCTGGAGTTCCCTGTCACACGCCTTCCCCGGAATGGGCAAAGAGTTCATGCCATCGCTTGACGAAGGTTCTTTCCTGTTGATGCCCACCTCAATGCCACATTCAGGGGTAGAAGCCAACCTGCGCTTTGTACAACAATTGGATTTGAGGGTACAGGCCATCCCCGAAGTGGAAACCGTGGTAGGCAAGGCCGGTAGGGTGGAGAGCGCATTAGACCCCGCGCCTGTTTCGATGTTCGAAAATATTATTCTTTATAAGAGTGAGTTTAGGAACGACCCAAACGGATATCCCATACGATTTAAAACCGATAAAAAGGGAGCGTTTGAAAAGGATGAAAAGGGTGAGCTCATACCTGATAAAAAGGGAAAATATTTTCGCCAATGGCGCGACCATATTAAAACGCCCGATGATATCTGGAATGAGATCGTAAACGCCACAAATGATATCCCCGGCGTAACATCTGCTCCAAAACTGCAACCGATAGAAACGCGATTGGTGATGTTGCAAACCGGTATGCGCGCACCCATGGGAATAAAAGTCTATGGTCCTGATTTGAAGAGCATTGAAGATTTTAGTCTGAGATTAGAGCAACTGCTCAAAGAAGTGCCTTCTGTGAAATCCGAAGCGGTTTATGCCGACCGAAGTTTAGGAAAACCCTACCTTGAGATTGATCTTAACCGCAATGCAATGGCACGGCATGGTTTGAATGTGGGAGATGTGCAAATGTACCTTGAAGTAGCTATTGGTGGGATGCCGCTTACTACAACAGTCGAAAAGAGAGAGCGGTTCAATATCCGCGCACGCTATGCCCGCGAGTGGCGCGACGATCCTGAAATGATGAAACGTATTCTTATTTCCACACCTACAGGTACGCAAATACCACTTGAGGAAATTGCTGAAATCAACTACCGTCCGGGGCCTATGATGATCAGAGGTGAGAACACCTTCCTGGTAGGTTATATCTTGTTGGACAAAAAAGATGGTTTTGCTGAGATAAGCGTGGTTGAAGATGCCCGCAAATTTTTACAGCAGAAAATTGTTGACGGGGTGTTGGTAGTGCCACCCGGTGTGAGTTACAAATTCTCGGGAAGTTACGAAAACCAGATCAGGGCCGAAAAACGCCTCGCCATTATTGTGCCTCTGGTATTGGTACTCATTTTTCTAATCTTGTATTTTCAGTTCCGTTCATCCGCTACATCGCTCATGGTTTTCTCAGCCATTGCAATTGCCTTCGCAGGCGGGTTTATCATGCTTTGGCTTTATAGCCAGGGATGGTTTATGGATTTCTCGATTTTCGGAACCAATATGAGGGAATTGTTCCAGATGCGGAATTTCAACCTCAGCGTTGCTGTTTGGGTAGGATTCATTGCCCTTTTTGGCATTGCTACGGACGATGGTGTAGTGATTGCTACATACCTGGCTCAGAGTTTTAGCAAACATAAACCCGAAACCATTCAGCAGGTTCGTGACGCGGTACTGGAAGCCGGTATCAGAAGGGTTCGCCCTTGCCTGATGACCACAGCCACTACACTGCTTGCATTGCTGCCTGTGCTGACATCCACCGGGCGAGGTTCTGACATTATGATACCCATGGCTATACCTGCATTTGGCGGAATGACCATTGCCCTGATCACGCTATTTGTTGTACCCGTTTTGTATTCTGCCAAAGAGGAATATTTAATTAAAAAAGGCTCATAAAATGGCAACCAGGTGATTATTTTGAAAACGTGGGAAAATTATGGCAACGCAATTATTGGTAACACATCATACGCAATGACCAATCCTATCAACGTATTTCGCAATACACAATCAATAATCCACAGAATTGGGCAAATGATAAATTTTATAACGAATGAAAAGACTTTATATATATAGGACATTGTTTTCTATTCTGATATTCTTTTTAGCGGGTCATGCAAACAGTCAACACCTGGATGACTACTTATTCATTGCAGCCAAAAATAACCCCGGGTTAAAAGCAAAATTCAACGAATATCAGGCAGCCCTGGAAAGGGCCCCACAGGTGGGTTCGCTACCCGACCCACAATTATCATTCGGAATATTCATTAAACCCATGCAACGATTTACAGGTAATCAGGTGGCGGAAATCTCATTGATGCAGATGTTTCCATGGTACGGTACGCTGAGTGAGGCAAAAAATGAAGCATCTCTGATGGCAAAAGCAAAGTTCGAAAGTTTCAATGAAGCAAAGTCGCTGCTCTTTTACGAAGTGAAAGCCACATGGAACGTATTGTATCTTTTAGAAAAAGAAATAGGCATTGCCGAAGAAAACATTAGAATACTTAAAATGCTGGAACAAATTGCCATTAGCCGTTTCGTAGGTGGCGGAGAAAAACCGCAGGGCAGTGCCGGAATGAAAACCGGAGAACAAATGGAATCATCAGTAAGTTCAGGTGATATGAATACAGGACAAGCTGGCATGAATGCTATGGGGACACTGAAAGAAGATACAAAGAGTAATACATCCACCATGAACTCAATGGTCAGGCAAGACATTATGGGCGGAGGCGGAAGCATGGTTGATGTGCTGAGGGTTCAGATAGAATTAAATGAATTGTATTATAAGCTGGCTCTGTTAAAAGACAGCAAGCAGCCGTTGCTTGCACAATTCAACAAACTACTTAATCGTACATCCGGTGAAGTAGTGATGATGCCAGATAACATACCGGTTGCGACATTGCCTGCTCAGGTTTCTGAAATCCCTGATAGTATAAGGCTTAATAGTCCTATGTTGAAGATGCTTGAGAAAGAGGAAGAGGCGTTCATGGCTCAGGGAAATATGAACCGCAAAATGGGTTTCCCTATGATCGGGGTTGGTTTGCAATATAGTATTTTCCGTCCACGCGAAGGTAACCAAAGCATGATGAATGGTAAAAATATGCTGATGCCTATGGCAACGATATCCATTCCTTTGTGGCGAAAAAAATACAATGCGGCGGTGCAGGAAGCCGGATTTATGCAAGAAGCCGTCATCGAGCAAAGGCGGGATGTGAGCAACCAGTTGATGGTGAGTTATGAAGAAGCAATAAAGGATTATAAGGATGCTCATCGGAGAATTGAATTGTATCAGCAACAAACCGCTTTGGCACAGCAGGTATTAAATCTTTTAACGGTGCAGTACACCACGGCCGGGAGCGATTTTGAAGAAGTACTGCGGATGCAACAGCAACTGCTGGAATACAGGCTAAAAGGCCTGGATGCCAGAGTGGATGGGCATGTTGCGGTGGCTATGCTTGAGCGTCTAATGGGAAGATAAACGGCAAGGATAAATTCCCAATTCTCAAATTGTCCTCAATATGATAAACAGATAAATTACAGTAATATGAAGAAGATATTCAACAAACGGATTTTCCAACTCAGCCTGGGGCTGCTGGCGGGCTTTTTTTTCGGCTGGCTGATTTTTGGTGGCGATAAGGTTGTACAACACGATCATACAGAGAATGTTGTTCAAACAACCTGGACATGTTCAATGCACCCGCAGATCAGGCAGGCAGCACCCGGTCAATGCCCGATTTGTGGGATGGATTTAATTCAGGTTTCAAAGAACAAAGCAAGTGCAAAGAATAACAGCCCATTTATTTATTCCATGACGCCCCAAGCAGTTGCCTTAGCCAATGTTCAAACAGCACAAGTTCGGTTATCTTCCGCCGAACACGAAATATACCTGACAGGCAAAGTTGCTGTTAATGAACAGCTAAGGGCTGTGATTACAGCAAACTATTCAGGACGAATCGAAAAATTGTTTGTAGATTTCACGGGTCAGACCGTTAACAAAGGCCACAAGCTGGTAACAATTTATTCACCCGAATTGGTTACTGCACAAAAAGAATTGCTGGAGGCTGCAAAAAACAAGAATATGAATCCGATTTTATACAATGCAGTAAGAGAAAAGCTTAGCTTGTGGAAGCTTTCAGAAAATCAGATCAAAACCATTGAGGCAAGTGGGAATGTGCTTACCGAATTTGATGTTTATGCTGACATATCGGGTGTGGTGATACGCAGAGAGGTGTCAACGGGTGATTACGTAAATAAAGGAAGTGTTTTATTTGAAATTGCCGACCTCGGCAGCGTTTGGATTTTGCTTGATGCCTACGAATCTGATATTCCCTGGTTGAAATTGGGTGAAAAGATAAGCTTTACATTATCATCCATTCCTGGAAAAGAATATAACTCAAGCATAACTTTTATTGATCCCATGATCAACCCCAACACACGCACAGTTTCAGTGAGGGCCGAAGCATCTAATCAGGGAATGACCTTGAAACCGGAGATGTTTGTAACTGCCCGGATAAAATCAAAACATCCCAAAGGAGATAAATCCCTGATCATACCTAAAACAGCTATACTTTGGACTGGCAAACGTTCGGTAATTTATGTGAAAATTCCTGACAGTGAGTTTCCCGCCTATGAAATGCGTGAGGTAACCCTGGGTGCTCCGTCCGGCAACTTCTATGTGATCGAAAGTGGGCTTCGGGTAGGAGAAGAAATAGTTATCAACGGGGTTTTTTCCATTGATGCTGCGGCTCAATTGAGTGGTAACTTCAGCATGATGAACCGGCCAGTTAGCAAAAGGGCATCAGTGCCTGATAGATTCAAATCACAACTTACTGACCTCGTTTCACAATTTTTTGCATTGAAGAATTCCTTGGTTGCAAGCGATATTTCCGGTGCGAAGAAGAGTGCAAAGGGTGTGCTTAATTCGTTGCAATCGGTTGATATGAAACTATTGGATGCTGATGCCCATAACATCTGGATGGAGCGGGCAAATCCATTGAGAATGACATTGGAACTGCTGTTGAAAACAGATAATCTTGTAGGGTACCGCAAGCAATTTTCTGCTTTTTCGGATATATTACTGGAGGTTACAGATATTTTTGGACTAAGCATCGAAACTGTTTATGTTGCCTATTGCCCCATGGCATTTGATGATAAGGGCGCTTTTTGGCTGAGCGAATTTGAGGAAATCAAAAACCCATATTTTGGTAATGCCATGCTGAAATGTGGAGAAGTTAAAAAGAAAATCCGATCAGTAGAAAGCTTTCAGGAAACAACCGTTAAAAAACAAGCTGAAGGTCATCAGCATTAAGCATCATGCTCAAGTTCAGAACTCCTGACCTCGTCCAACAAAAATAAGTATTTCCCGGCACATTAACGCAAACAGTAAAAGCGGTAAATTTGCCCCATGCAACTATTATTACCGATTTATCCAAACAATACC
>JAUXXY010000279.1 GCA_030684735.1 Bacteroidales bacterium
GGTATTGTTTGGATAAATCGGTAATAATAGTTGCATGGGGCAAATTTACCGCTTTTACTGTTTGCGTTAATGTGCCGGGAAATACTTATTTTTGTTGGACGAGGTCAGGAGTTCTGAACATATATTTAACATTCTATGACTGTCTGAATAGGCATCACAAGCCAAGCTGCGAGCCTGACATTGGCATTATACAGCGAGGAAATTCCTGAAGGCAATAACGTAGAAACTTAGGTAGGTAGTCGCACCATTTTGGTGAGTAACATAGTAGGTATGATTCAGCATTATTATTCGCTACGCTTGCGGGAAATACCATTGAGAATTGCCAATAATATTTTGGGGTGTCCGAATGCAGTATCAGATAATTTCCAGCACTTCGGCTTTTACCCAACCCTTACTCCCGCTTACGATGCGTACTTCTCGCCACTCGCCCACCCGGTCGGTTATTATCACTTTGGTTCCTTCATGAATCAGGAACAAGTCAGTGCTGCCATCGGCAGGTGCGCTCTTTATGGCAACAGAAGGTTCGAAAATGATGGCTTCGTTGCGGTTAGTGAGATTTTTGTAGGAGCCATAGGCCATGACCAAAGAAATTGATGTAATAACAAGTAGTAACATGGTTAAGTAAAATACCACACGCCGCACAGTGCGTTGCTTAGAGAGGAAATAAATTGAAACGAAAGCGAATATAGCAAAAACAAAAATGATACCCAAACTTGCCCATTGGTTGGCCGGCAACAAAGATATTAAGCTTTTCCACCAACGCATGTAGAATAAGTCAGGCAGGGTTTCGATCCGGTCGGTGGTTCGTGTGTTGGCAATTTGTAGGTTGAACCGTATATCTTCGTCGCCCGGTGAAAGCTTCAATGCTTTTTCGTAATTGAGAATGGCTTGTGGGAACCTATTTAGTTTAAAACAAGTATTACCGATATTGTAGTATAATTCAGGCGATTCGTAGCCACTCTTCGACACTTCCAGATAAAGCGCAAGGGCATGGTCAAAAAAGCCTTGTGCATATTGAGCATTGGCGTTTTCAATGATTGCTGTCTTGTCGTGCTGTGCAAAACAAGCAAGGCTTGACACCATACTAAAGAAAAGGATCAACCATATATTTTTAAATTCTCTCACTTTCATACAAATCCTGTTACTTTAATTCTTTCTCCGAAAGGGTAATGCGTTCAAGTGCTTCGTGGTATAAGCGTTCCATGGCATCCTCCTTTTGACCTGGTGCAAAGCGGGCAAACTCACAATTATTAAGTGTTGCAGTGAACTCACTGATTATCTGATCATTTAATTGTTGTTTTTCGAGTCTTTGGCGAACTGTTTCGAGCGAAAGCTCCGAGAGCGGAATGTTGAACTTATCGCTTAGATATCCCCAGATGGCCTGTGAAAGTTCGTTATAGAATTTATCGGTCATTCGCGCCTTCAGGTATTCGTGGGCTTTTTTCAAGCGCTTGCGTGCAACCCGGGTGGCCTTGCGGTTTCGCACCTTAGATAAATCGCTGTTACGCCTGATGTTCTGACGTAGCAGAATCACAAAGAGGATAAAGAATATTAATGGCAGCACCAGAAGTAGCCAAAAAAATTGAGAGCCCCAAAAATAGTTTCCTACAGGTACAAGTTTGAAAGGGAGCTGGCGTATATACCGGATGTCGCTGCCAACATGCTGTATGGCTTGCTGATCGGTGGGATCGAATGCCAAAGACTGGTCGCTGCCTTCTCCTCGTTTTACTTTGAGGTTAAATTCGGGTGAAGTGTGGGTAAAATATTGACCGCGCGAGGGGTTGAAGAACACAAAAGATACCGGCCTGATTGTGAAATCCCCCGATGAGCGGGGTATGGCAAGCTGTTCGATAATCCGTGTACCACTCACCCCAGAAGCGTTGGCCTGCACATCGGTAGTAATTTTTGGATCAAATGTTTCGAATGATGCAGGAAAACCAGGTTCAAGTTTATCAACTAGACGTATATTACCTTTCCCCTTGATAACCATATTGAGATTAACGCCCTCATTGGCTGAAAGTTCTGTTCGATCAACCGTGGCCTGAAAAGAGAAGTCGCCCACAGCCCCACTAAAACCAGCCGGTTTGCTATTTACAGGCAGAGGTTTCACCTCGATGTTTATTGCATTAGATGTTAGCGTTCGATTTACGTTCTGATAGCCAGCGCTAAAAAATGAATCATTAAAAAAGTTATCAAAGAACGGATCTCCTGTTCGTCGGCGTTGCTGCTGTGCCAGAACGCGCGCTACCACATCCATCTTCATCGGCTCAATCCTAAGTGAGCCTGCACGTTGCGGAAATAGTGATACTTTTCGTATTTCTGCAACTGTATATTCTTCACCATTTACAGATTCGGTGTATTGAACCAATTGGCTCCTGTCTTTCAGCAACTCTTCCGACCAAAAACCGGGATGTGCCGGCGATTGGTCAATGTTGTAGCTTGCGATAGGCAAACGGGTGTAAAGTTTATAGGTCACAATGATTTCTTCGCCCTGGTATGGGTTTTGCTCACTTGCTGAAACGCGGAGAAAAACATCCTTCTCGTTAAAACCGGCGCTTTGCTGCTGTTGTTGCTGTTGCTGCTGGCCGGGTGAAGTTGAACTGCCTGAAGCTGAAGCCAGCACCTTGATGCTAAAAGGTTGTGTTGATAGTTGCTTCCCTCCTGCCCTAATACGGGCTTCGGGAATGGTGAAAGTGCCTTCTTTAGTAGCAACCAGAATGAAAGTAAATGAATATGTAACAGAGCGGCTGACTTGTCCGTTGGTGATCTGGATATTGGAACTTGATGATTGGTTGGGTCCAGACAATACATTGAATTCGCTGAAGGTTGGAGCAACAAATCCTTCGGCTTCTGCATCTACGTTAAATACCATTCGGAATTGCTGTCCGACTGCAACTTGCTGTGGTGCAGAAACAGAAAAGTTTGGCGTATCGGCCTGCACGAAGCCGCCGGCAAGCATTAGAACCAACGTAATAATAACCCTTGATGTTTTCATTGTTGCGTTGCTATACAACTGCATGAAGCTAATATTTATTATGTGATCGCAATTTACATAAATCAAATCAATCACCAATCCTTCTCAATGGTCACTCTTTGACCTTTTAATCTTTGCTGTTTAACCTTATCGAGGGTTTTTTGCTCCTCCTCTTTCATAGCCTGCAACATTCGTTCGGCTTCCTGCTTGGAGATTTGTCGTGGTTGCCGTGCTTCGCTCTGTTGCTGTTCAGTGGGGTTCTGCTCTTGATCTTTCTGGTCTTGATTTTTTTTATCATCTTTTTGATCGTCTTTCTTTTCGGTTTTGTCATTCTTGTCATCGCCACTTTGCTGCTGTTGTTGATCAAGCAGTTTCATCGCATAAGCAAGATTATAGCGTGTGTCGTCGTCCATCGGATTCAACCGAAGAGATTGCTTATATGCTTCAATGCCTTCAGGTAGTTTCTTTGCTTTAAGCATGGTATTGCCCAGATTATGATAGGCTTTGGCCAACTGCATATCATCGGCTTTATATAATGAAGACTGCTGGTAAGTGTTAAGGGCTTCTTCATAATTTTCCTGCCGGTAGGTGCTGTTTCCAAGGTTATACGTTCCACGGAATGATCTCGGGTCTTTTTCCAATGCTTTGCGATAATTTACTTCGGAATCTTTAAAGTTTCCTTTATCATATTGTTTGTTTC
Source organism: Bacteroidales bacterium (assembly GCA_030684735.1). Classification (GTDB taxonomy): domain Bacteria; phylum Bacteroidota; class Bacteroidia; order Bacteroidales; family JAAYJT01; genus JAAYJT01. The sequence goes on from JAUXXY010000279.1 coordinate 3,675, forward strand.
CTCTGCGCACCAATGCAGGTTCGGATTGACTATAAGCCGGTTGAGTGAGTGCCAAAACAAGAAAAGGCAGAAAGTATTTGAGATTCCTTGACCAACGGCGGCTACGTTCAAAAACAAATAATTCGATCAACAAAAAAATGAATGCAAGCATCAGGAAATAATAGTAACGGCTATCGTAGTCGGAAAATACCTGGCTGTCGAATTCGGTTTTCTGCATTTTATAAATTTCGTCGTGAATGCGTTGCAGTCCGGCTTGTGAATTACTTGCCCTCACGTAGATGCCCCGACCGGCTGTCGCAATCTGTTGCAGCATGGGTTCATTTATTCGGGTGATGATGGTTTGCCCATCGCGTGTTTTGCGGAATCCTACCTGGTTGGCTCCACTGTATAGAGGAATGGGAGCTCCCTGCTGCGAACCCATCCCGATGGTGTGTATCACAATGCCTTTGGTTTCAGCCTCTTTCACCTTTTCAAGAACATCGCCTTGATGGTCTTCACCATCGGTGATGAGAACCAAGGCCTTACCATGCTCACCTTCAGGAAATGACCGTATTGCCAAATCTATTGCATCGGCGATGGAGGTTCCTTGTGTTGGAACAATGTCGGTATTTATATTCGACAAAAACATCTTTGCTGCCACATGATCGTGGGTGATTGGTAACATGGGATAGGCTTTACCGGCGAAAACGATGATTCCGAGGCGATCATTGTCGAGCTGGTCAATTATGCGACCAATGCTTTGCCGTGCTTTTTCTAGCCGGTTTGGTTTAATATCCTGCGAAAGCATGCTATTAGAAACATCTAACGCGATAATGATGTCAACCCCTTTTCTCTCTCTTTTTTCAAGCGTTGAACCAATCTGTGGATTGGCCAATCCGATAATCAAGGCGGCGATTCCAAAAATTAGTAACAACATTTTTAACCAAAGCCTGCCAACGGAAAAATCCGGAATGAGTTTTAATATTATAAAGGATTCTCCAAATTTCTTAATCATTGCCCTTTTCCAATGCATTAAAGCCAGAAAAAGCAACACGATCAAAGGAATGCTCCATAGAAAGTGAAGGTCGGATATATATTGAAAACGGAACATGGTTTTGTCTTTCTTAACTATCGCATAACGATTACGGTACAGATCTGAACACTAAGAATTTCAACAATACTTCGGTCAATAGAAGTATTAAAGCCAGGAATGCCAGCGGACGAAATTCATCAATCTTACGCTTATACTCTGTAATATCTATTTTCGACTTTTCCATCTGGTCAATCTCAGCGTATATTTCTTTGAGTTTTTGATTGTTTGTAGCACGAAAATATTTGCCGTCAGTAAGATCTGCCATTTGCTGCAACAATTGATCATCAATTTTCACATCCACCATCTGGTATCTTATTCCGAACGGAGTTTGCACTGGAAAAGGCGCTTGCCCCAAGGAACCTACACCCACGGTATAAATTCTTATGCCAAATAATTTGGCCATTTCTGCAGCGGTATGAGGGTCAACCGAGCCCATGTTATTCACCCCATCGGTGAGCAAAATCACCACTTTGCTGATGGCTTTGCTTTCGCGCAGGCGATTTACCGCGGTGGCTAACCCGTCTCCTAACGCTGTGCCATCAGTAATCATTCCGCTTTTGACATCCCTGAAAAGGTTGATGAGTACAGCATGATCGGTGGTGATAGGACACTGCGTGAAACTTTCGCCGCTGAATACCACCAGGCCCATGCGGTCGGTTGGGCGGCCGCCAATAAAATCTACGGCCACTTCTTTGGCAGCTTCAATTCGGTTTGGTTTAAAATCCTCGGCAAGCATACTGCCCGAAATATCCAGTGCAATAATAATGTCAATTCCTTCGACAGAAACATCCTGACGCCTGAAGTTCGATTGCGGCCTTGCCAGCGCTGCAATGATCAAACCTAAAGCCAGCAAACGAAAAACAAATAATGCATGATAGAACCATTGCTTGAATGAGGCGCTTAGTGTTTCAAAAGGGTCGGTTGAAGAAACCTGAAGGGTGGGCTGACTGCGCCGGTGCTGATAAATATACCATGCTATTAATAAAGGGAGGAGCAGCAAAAGATAGAAAAATTGCGGTCTGGCAAAATCAAACTGACTTATGTTCTCAAAGAATGTTTTCATGAATCGGCCCTCCCCTTTTCTTGACCAACTTTCACAATGCTTTCTTCCGAAGTTGATGTTTCAACCACCACCGGAATAGTATCTTTGACAAAATCAATGGTTTCTGCGAAGCTTTTCTCATGCTCGTCGGGTAGGGGTTGGCTTTTGGCAAACTTCACAAGATCGGCGCGCAGCAGAATATTTTCTAACTTGCCTTGTGTATTTGTGCTGATATTGGCTTGCGTGGCATCATCGAGAATTTCGTGGGTAGTCATCTCAAGGGCTTTGATATTGAAGCGGCCTTTGATGTATTTACGTATGATATCTGTAAGTTCACTGTGATATTCCTTCACTCTTCCGTTTTGCCATAATCGCTTGGATCTCAATGCCTCAAGCTCATCAAAAGCCAAGCGGTGAGGAGGAATAGCAGGCTTTTTGGGTAATACAAGCAGTGGTTGGTGTTGCTTTCTTCTCTGCATGAAGTACCAAATGCCAAGAGCCAACAGCCCGGCAAATAATAATAAGAAAATCCATTTCAACATCTCTCTAATTGTATAGGGAGCGGGCATGGGATCTTTGATGTCCTTGAATGGCTGCTCTGTATCAACCGTTGGCGCATTAACAAATAATAAAATCGGACTACTTTCGGCATTTGTCCAGGTTGTATCGGCTGGTCTGCGATACTGAAAAACCAGGGGTGGAATTACATGGTAGCCTGTATCGAAAGACGTGATCGTAATACGCTGATATAGAATATATTTATCCTGTTTCTTTATTCTTAAGGTGTCAATACCGGTTTGCTTTATAATTTCGATATGGCTTGTTAGGGTATCGGCCAATGTTGGCCAATGGAAAATGAACTCCTTACCGGTTTCTACCCTCAAGGTGATGTCTGTTTGCCCTCCAAGGTCAATGGCATTCGTGTCAATTTTAACTTCAGGCACCAGGATTTGCGCTGAGGTGCTATAGTTGAGATGCACCAACACAGTTGCCGCAATCAAACAAACCAATACTTTCAACCAACTTCTCATAAGGCGATGCTTCCAAATCAAGATCCTTGTCAACCTAATCATCTTCTTCTTTCTCGGGCGTGGAATAAAAACATCAGCGATTTCACATAGTCCTGATCGGTGTGGATATGAGCGGCATCTATACCCGATTTGCGGAATGCATTACTGATGTAATCATCTGTTTCGCGCCACCATTTAGCATAGGCATAGCGACTACGTTGTTGCGTTGTATCTACCCACACCGGGCGGCCGGTTTCTTTACTTACAAAATTAACCAGGCCCATCTTGGGAAGCTGGGTCTCACGGCGATCGTAAATACGCAAAGCCACGAGATCGTGTTTGCGTGCCGATATGCGCAATGCATCTTCAAAACGTTTGTCAAGGAAATCGGATAAAAGGAATACTACCGATCTCTTTTTTAATGCGTTGTTCAGGAACCGGAGTGCTTCGGTGATGTCAGTTTT
>JAUXXY010000280.1 GCA_030684735.1 Bacteroidales bacterium
CACGACATAATGAGCCTGCTTTACCCTATCCACGAAAATGAATCAGCCCCTATGTTTGCCCATCGGATAGAGCAATCATCACAAATATTTGGTATCCTTATGTGCGGCTTCATTGCTATATCTACAACCTATGTGTTCGGAACCCTGCTCACTGCCAACGGAAACCTGAAATACCTCAACCTGATAGCCGCCGGTGGCATGTTTTTGAACATTTTACTTAATCTGATTCTCATACCCCGTATGTTCGCAACGGGCGCCGCCATCACCAGTCTCATTACCCAAGGAATAACAGCTTTTCTGCAGGTGATGTTGACTCAATATATTTTCAGGTTTAAAATCAATTACGTTTACCTCCTCAGATTGGTGGTTTTTATCTTGGGGGCTGTCTTAATCGGTTGGATACTATCAAAAACAGGGCTTTGGTGGGTAAAATCTCTGCTGCTAACGGGGGTGCTTATTCTATTGCTATCGGCTGTGCTTAAATTGATGAATATCAAATCATTTATTAACATTCTCAGAGGTTAAGCGCAAAAAATGTAACCTTGGACAGGTTCCGTAAATCCGATAACCCCCGCATGACAAATATTTTATAATTTTGCTCCATAAAAATTCAACTTCTGTGGTAATGACAGAATCCGATACGCAAAATACTCAATTTGATTCCAGCAGCGTATTGTTTTTTATATTCAAATGGCGCAAGGCCCTGTCAATCATTACAGGCACAGCCATATTTTTATCATTTCTTTTTTCATCCTCATTGTTTGTGACACCCAAATACAGGTCCAATGTAATCATGTTTCCGTCGGCGAGCAGTTCGATTTCAAAATCCCTTCTAACTGATCGAAGTTTACAACGCAACGATCTGTTAGATTTTGGCCAGGATGCACAAACTGAACAAATGCTGCAAATATTGAATTCAAGTCGCATACGCGAAAAAGTAGTTGAACGATTCAATCTCTATGAGCACTATGGGATTGAACCCAACCACCGTTACAAACAAACCCTGTTACTTAGGGAATATCACTTCAATATCAGGTTCAGGCAAACTGAGTATATGGCTGTTAAGATTTCTGTTCTCGATGAAGATCCACAGATGGCAGCCGATATTGCAAACTATATTGGAGAATTGGTTGACTCGGTTCGAAATAAGATTCAAAGAGAAGTAGCCATTCCTGGATTTCACATCGTCGAACAACAATATAACCGGTTGAAAGATCACATCAAGGAGAAAGAGGATTCCTTGCGTCTGTTACGTGAACTGGGTGTGTATGAGTATGAATCGCAATCGGAAATGCTCAACCAGCAAATGGCCATAGAAATTTCGCGTGGAAACCGGCCTGCCATTAGAGCACTGGAGGAACAACTTGACGTATTAGCCAAATATGGTGGTGCATATATGTCACTCAGAGACGAACTTGTGCACGATAAAAAACAGTTGAGCCTGATAAAAACACGATACGAGGAAACCAAGGTAGATGCTGAGCAATTTTTACCTTTCAAATTTGTGGTAGAACCCGCAATCAAAGCCGAAAAAAAATCTTATCCTGTGCGATGGCTTATTATATTGGTTTCTACAATAGGTGCGTTTATTATTGGGGTCATCTCGATTCTCCTATTCGAAAATTTCAGAGAGATAGCCCATTTGATGGCCGAACAGAAAAAAAAAGTCCTCGAAAATTATTAGATATGCCAAAGCTTCAATCTCTCAAGCATAAGTCAGCAGATATCAAACCAAAGAAAACATATAATATGGACAATTATTTCAGCAATATGAACCTGGTAAAGATTTTCCTAAAGTGGAAATGGCACTTACTCATCCTCATGGCAATTGCAGCGGTGATAGCGGTTATTATCTCCAGCCCTTGGGTAATCAAGCCCAAATTCCGTTCCACGGCAGTACTATATCCGGCAAATATTTCGCCCTACTCTGACGAGAGCGAAACAGAACAAATGCTTCAATGGTTGAATTCCAGGGACATCATGGATAGTATGATCATTCGATTCGATTTATCAAAACATTATGAAATTCCTCAGTCGCATCGCCACTACAACTCCATCATTGAATATCTCTACAATGAGAATGTCCGGATTAGTAAAACCCAGTTTGAATCGGTAAGAATTGAGGTGCTGGATACTGATCCTGTTCGGGCAAGAGATATGGTGTATGCCATTATTGACTTACTAACTCTCAAGATTCGTAAAACTCACAAGGAAAAATATGCAGAGGTTGTTACAAGTTACAAACAGCTACTTGATAGCAAACATAAAGAAATTGACTCGGTGCTTCAACAACATTATATCCTCCGAACGGTGTTCGGCTTGCTGGATTATGGAAATCAAACCCGGGAGGTAGCCCGCGGCCACCTTCGAACTGTTGACGGAAACAACGCCCAACATGTGAATGTGCTGGAGGTTGAAAAGCTGAAAAAAAATCTTGAGGAAAAGGGCGGCGATTTTATATATTATAACACCCTGATTTATTCGCTTCTTGAACAACTTGCAAGAATCCAGTCTGACTATGAAGCACACCTGTATCACTACAACAAGGAATTTACCTATGCCAATATCGTAAGTCATCCGGTTGTAGCCGATAAAAAAGTTTACCCTGTGCGTTGGCTCATTATGGCTTATGCGCTTGTTGCTGCTG
>JAUXXY010000070.1 GCA_030684735.1 Bacteroidales bacterium
CCTTTGCCGAAAATAAAAAAATAGCCAACCAGGGAGGAACCATTGTAGGCAATACGAGAAAGGAGATAGAAGAAAAAACCGGCAAAAAAGTAGTGAGCAGTATTTCTGCAAAAAAGCTTTTAGCAGATAAAAGCAAAAGACTAAAGAGCAAATAAGCATGGCATTTTTACACGAAAAAATTGTTGAAGAATTCGGCAAAAGAGCAATCGCACAAACGGCTGTTCCCAATTACATTACAGACAATCTAAAACCCGGATTCGGCAAACGACCATATCAGATAGAATCGTTTCAGCGTTACATTCTTTGCCATACTGAAGATTTTGCAGGCAAACCACAAAAGCCTGTGCACTTGTTGTACAATATGGCTACAGGCAGCGGTAAAACCTTGGTAATGGCCGGTTTGATACTTTACCTTTATGAAAAAGGATACCGAAACTTTTTGTTTTTCGTGAACTCAAACAATATCATCAAGAAAACAAAAGACAACTTTTTGAATCCATCGGCATCAAAGTATTTGTTCAGCAACAAAATAGTAATTGATGGAAAGGAAGTATATATCAAGGAAACTGACACTTTTGAAAGTGCTGACAACAAAAACATAAACATCAAATTTACCACCATTCAGCAACTGCACATTGACCTAAACAGCACCAAAGAAAACAGTGTTACTTACGAAGATTTTAAGGACAAAAAAATAGTGCTTATTGCTGACGAAGCGCACCATTTGAGCTCCGCAACCAAAAGCAACGGTGATTTATTTGGAAGCTGGGAAGGAACGGTAATCGAAATTCTAAAGCAAAATTACGATAACATACTTTTAGAGTTTACCGCTACACTGGATTATGACAGTGCTGAAATAACAAAGAAGTATAAGGACAAAGTAGTTTTCAGATACGACCTTGCTCAATTCAGAATTGACAAGTATTCAAAGGAAATCAATCTTGTTAGGTCAATGTATGACGAGCAGGAACGCATCATACAAGCCTTGATTTTAAACTTGTATCGTCAGGAGTTGGCAACCGCCAACAATATCAATTTGAAACCCGTAATTCTTTTCAAGGCAAAGAGAACCATCAAAGAATCGGAACAGAATAAAACGAATTTTCACAACCTAATTGATTTGCTTTCAGCTCCATTGGTTGACCTAATCAGAAATACGGCGACTGTTTCAGTAGTTCAGAAAGCATTTTCATTTTTCGATGCCAACAACATTTCATCAGCCGAAATAGCAAGAAGAATAAAATCGAATTTCAGATTTGAAAACTGCATCAGTGCAAACAACGATGCAGAAGCAGAAAAAAATCAGTTGCTTTTAAACACATTGGAAGATGAAAACAATCCAATAAGAGCGGTTTTTGCCGTTCAGAAATTGAACGAAGGCTGGGATGTTTTGAATTTGTTTGATATAGTTCGTTTGTATGAAGGACAAAATACAGGCGGAAGTAATACAACTGTTGGTGCAACAACCCTTTCTGAGGCACAGCTAATCGGTCGGGGAGCAAGATATTTTCCTTTTGCATTGGAAGAAGGGCAAGACAAGTTCACTAGAAAATTCGATGACGACCTAAGCAAGGATTTAAAAATACTGGAAGAACTCTATTACCATACCAAAGAGGACAGCCGATATATTTCGGAATTAAAGAAAGCCCTTGTTGAATCTGGCATTTATGAGGACGAAGACAAACTGGTTACAAAGCAACTGACTTTGAAACTCGACTTCAAGCAAACAGATTTTTACAAAACCGGAAAAGTGGTGTTCAACAAGAAAATTGAAAAAAGCTACAACAATGTAAAATCCTTTGCAGACTTAGGTGTATCAAAACGAAACCACAATTATACTTTATCATCAGGTATTGGTAGAATGTCGGGTGCTTTTTGGGAAATGGAACATCCAACATCAGACTCTGAATTAATAAAATCCAAAGACCTGAAATTATCAGCTATTCCAAAACACATTATTCGTTTTGCATTGGCTCAAAACCCCTATTTCTATTTTGACAGTCTGGAAAGATTTTTTCCGAATGTTGGTTCTCTTTCAGCTTTCATTGACGGTACCGACTATTTAGGTAGTTTAGAAATTACATTCAGCGGCACAACAACAAGGCTTGCAAACATTACCAACGTTGACTATTTATTAGCTATTCAAGGACTTTTACAAGCCATTGAAATGGAAATAAAATCAAACCTGACTGAATTTGAAGGTTCAGACTATATCAATGATTATGTTCGCCGTGTTTTCAAAGACAAGGAAATAAAAGTTTACAAAGACAGCGAGAGAGAAAACGGACAGGAGGCTTTGGTAGCTAATGAACCTTGGTATGTTTACAACGCCAACTATGGTACTAGTGAAGAAAAAGCATTTGTATCAATGTTTGCAAGCCGATTTGAGAGCCTTAATCAAAAGTTTAAAAACATTTATCTAATCCGTAACGAAAGAGAAATTAAAATCATTGACAAACTTGGAAGAGCCTTTGAGCCTGACTTTATTTTGTTCTGTAAACAGAAAAAAGATAAGGAATTGACTTATCAGGTTTTCATTGAACCAAAAGGTGCTCACTTAATTGCCAACGACAAATGGAAAGAAGAATTTTTAAAGGAAATAAGGGAAGAAGAAAAGACCATAAAAATTGACACAAACCATTATGTAATAACTGGTGTCCCTTTCTATAACTATTCAAACGAAAACGAATTTAAAAAGACATTGGAGGAAACATTTAAAATACAGCCAACGCTTTAGGTGGCACATCCCAATGAAAAATCGGGAAGAGCCTCAAGGCCAACGCACAAAGACAGAGTAATAAATGGACAGACTTCACCCCGACAGACAAGAAGTTCAACCGGTAATAGCTGGATTGCCTAAAGGAGGCAGACGTGATAAATTGAATGTTTGTACTTTTAAAAAGCATTTATGATTGGTTGAGAGAAGTGCTTCTGACACCTCCACTCCGCCAAGCCTCAACCGTTAAAATCAAAATATATGGAACGAAAATGTCTTGACTGCGGCGACTCGTTGATAGGTCGCGCCGATAAAAAGTTTTGTAATGATATTTGCCGCAACAATTATAATAACCGTGTCAACAGTGAAACTACAAACCTAGTACGGCGCATCAATGCCATCCTTCGCAAAAACCGCCGTATTCTTATCGAGCTAAATCCCGAGGAAAAAACGACCGTTCATCGCGATAAGCTTTCTGAGAAGGGATTTAATTTCAATTATTTCACCAGCACCTACACCACCCAAAAGGGTGCTGTATATCACTTCTGTTACGAATACGGCTATCTGGCACTTGATAATGATTTTTATATGCTCGTACTGCGTAAATCGGGAAAACGAAATATCTGAACCATTATGCCAAAAATCCTCTTCCTCCTCGATGCTATGGCCTTGATATACAGGGCCTACTATGCGCTGAACAAAAATCCACGCATCAACAGCAAAGGCCTGAACACTAGCGCCATATTGGGTTTTGCCAATACCCTCTATGATGTGCTGAAGAATGAGAAACCCACTCACATCGGGATAGCATTCGACACCATGGCTCCCACGGTGCGGCACGATAATTTTGCCGCGTACAAGGCCAATCGCGAAGCCATGCCCGAAGACCTCTCGGCCTCCATTCCCTGGATCATCAAACTGATTAAATCCTTCAATATTCCTATTTTGGAAGTAGATGGATATGAGGCCGACGATGTGATAGGTACCCTGGCCAAGGAGGCTGAAAAGCAGGGCTTTACGGTGTATATGATGACCCCCGACAAAGATTTCGGCCAGTTGGTATCCGACAAGGTGTTTATTTTTAAACCTGCCAAATTCGGCGAAAAGGCCGTAGTAATGGGCGTGAAGGAAGTGTGCGAAAAATTTGGAGTCGAAAGACCCGAGCAGGTCATTGACACCTTAGGCCTGGCCGGCGATGCTTCGGACAATATCCCCGGAATACCGGGAGTAGGAGGGGTAACTGCCCGCAAACTGCTGGCCGAGTACGGATCGGTTGAAAACCTGGTTGAACGACGAGCCGAAATAAAAAATGAAAAGTTGCGCGAGAAAGTTGAAGCATGGTGGGAGCAGGCCCTTTTTTCGAAACAATTAGCCACCATCATTCTTGACGTACCCATTGAATTTAACGAGCAGGCATTGGTGGTCGAACAGCCAGATCGCGAGAATCTTAAGAAAGTGCTTGATGAATTGGAATTCAGGGCATTTGCAAAAAGGGTTTTTACTGATCTCTCGCCTAATCAAGAAATCTCAGAAAAGACAGCTACAGGCACACAGGGCAAACTTTTTGATGATTTTGACCCTGGTAATATGGTGAAGGGAGGCACTGCCACCATCGAAAGCACTACGCACCAATACCACCTGGTTGAAACGCTTGCACAGCGCAAACAGCTGGTTGACAAGTTGAAAACTTGCAGAAACTTCTGCTTCGACACGGAGACTACCGGCCTCAATATCCATAGTTCTGAGTTGGTATGCATATCATTCGCATTCGAGCCTCACGAAGCCTGGTGTGTGATGTTGCCCCATAACTATCAGCAAGCACTGGAAATCGTTCAGGAGTTCAAGCCTCTTTTCGAAAACTCATCCATCGAAAAAACCGGACAGAACCTGAAGTTTGACATCACCATGTTGCGCTATTATGATACAGAGGTGAAAAGTAAGCTCTTCGACACCATGCTGGCCCACTATCTCCTGCAGCCCGATTTGCGACACAACTTGGACTACATGGCCCGTGCATACCTTAACTACCAACCTGTTTCCATTGAAACACTCATTGGCAAGAAAGGCAAGAGTCAAGGCACCATGCGACAGGTGGACCCCGAAACACTTAAAGAATATGCCTGCGAAGATGCTGACATTACATTGCAGCTCAGGCAGGTGTTTGAGCCCATGCTTGCCGAAAACGACTGCCTCGTTCTTTTCAACGACATTGAGATTCCCCTGGTGTCGGTGCTGGCGAGCATGGAAACAGAAGGAGTGAAACTCGACATAGAAAACCTGAGAGATTATTCTGGCCAGCTTCAGAAAGAGATATTAGAAACAGAGAAACAGATCTTCGAACAGGCTGGTATGATGTTCAACATCGCCTCACCCAAGCAACTTGGCGAAGTGCTTTTCGACCGGATGAAGATTGCCTCAAAGCCTAAACAAACAAGTACCAAACAACACTCCACCGCGGAGGATGTGTTATCCAAACTGGCCCATAAGCATCCAATCGTGCCACTCATACTCGATTACCGATCGCTCACCAAACTCAAGTCAACCTATGTTGATGCCTTGCCCGCAATGGTTAATGAACGCACAGGCCGCATTCACACCAGCTACAACCAGGCTGTAACTTCAACCGGAAGGTTAAGTTCGAACAACCCTAATTTGCAGAACATTCCAATTCGCACGGAGCGTGGGCGAGAGATTCGCAAGGCATTTGTGCCCCGTAACGAAGACTATATCTTGCTTTCGGCCGACTATTCTCAAATCGAGTTACGCATCATTGCTTCATTGAGTGGTGATCCGAACATGATCGAAGACTTCAGACAAGGGCGAGATATACATGCTGCCACTGCATCAAGAATCTACAATGTGGCATTGGATGAAGTAAACATGGAAATGCGCCGCAATGCCAAGACAGTGAACTTCGGTATCATTTATGGCATTTCGGCTTGTGGATTATCTGAAAGATTGACTATTTCGCGTGCCGAAGCCAATGATATTATCAATCAATACTTTACTAAGTATTCCGGCATAAAAAGATATATGGAAAAGCAAATTGCGTTGGCACGCATACAAGGCTATGTTGAAACCATAATGAAACGCCGACGCTACTTGCGCGACATCCTCAGCAGCAACAACAATGTTCGCGGTTTTGCTGAGCGCAATGCCATCAATGCACCCATTCAGGGTTCGGCAGCAGACTTGATTAAAATCGCCATGATAAATATCTATCAGGAGATTGAAAAGCAGCAACTTCGTTCTCGCATGATAATGCAGGTACACGATGAACTTGTTTTTGATGTGCACCGCAGCGAATTGGAATCAGTGAAACAAATAGTTTCCAAAAAAATGATTAACGCCTTGCACCTTCAAGTACCTGTTGATATTGATATGAATTCCGGAAGCAACTGGCTTGAAGCGCATTAGCTGGGTTTATATCCTGCCAACCAAAAGTGCGCCAGAAGGATGATTTTCGATAATTTTGTGAACATGTTCTACCCCACACCCTTACATTTTATCTACCAGGCGGTCATGAAGAAGTCCTTAATCTTCCTTGCTTTTTGCCTGCTTGCTTTAGGTGCATTTGCGCAAGTCAATATACAAACTGACCCCATTACCTCAGACCTACACCAGGAAATACACAAGTCAGCTTCTGCCGGATTGCTACGCATAAACATACGGCTGAAAGATCAATTCGATAGCCAGGAATTCATGCGAAAAAAAAGTTCCCTGACAAGAGAGGATCGGCGTAACATCCTTGTAGCTGAGCTGAAGTTTTTTGCTTCACGAACTCAACAAAACCTTATCGAAAGCCTCCTGACATATTCGCAAACAGGAGAAGTGGCTGATATTAAACCACTCTGGATTGCAAATGTTATAACCTGTTATGCGACGCCTGAAAGAATCTATCAGCTTGCAACCAGGCCCGATATAGAAAGAATTGATATTGACGAGGAAAGGGTTTTGATAGAAAGTGCTGTTTTTCAGAATCTGAGCGAGAGTTATGGTGAATCGGGAATGGAAATTCCTTACAATGTTGCCAATGTGAATGCGCCGGGGGTGTGGGCACAGGGTTTTACGGGCAGCGGCGTTGTGGTTGCTTTGCTCGACTCGGGGGTGAACTATAATCACACCGATCTTACTGGTAATCTTTGGACACATCCGGACTTTCCTTATCACGGATGGAATTTTGTTGGCAATAATAATAATCCACTGGATGATAACGGTCATGGAACACATACTGCCGGAACTGTCGCCGGGCAAGGAGCTTCGGGAACGCAAACCGGTGTTGCACCCAATGCGCAGATTATGGCCCTTAAAGTGATGAGTTCTGATGGCAGTGCCACTGAATCAGGAGTGTGGAATGCTATACAATTTGCAGTTGAACAGGGCGCTGATATTATAAGTATGTCGTTGGGCTGGTTACATGCCTGGAATCCTGACCGTGCGACCTGGAGAAATACGATGGTAAATGTGTTGTATTCGGGTATCATTGCATCTGTTGCTGCCGGCAATGAAGGCGACCAACAAGCAAGCTATCCGATCCCTGATAATGTGAGAACCCCTGGCGATTGTCCTGCACCTTGGCTACACCCCGACCAAACATTAACCGGAAGAACTTCGGCGGTTGTGTGTGTTGGTGCTGTCACCAGTTCGGATACCCCTACCGGCTTCTCAGGGCGTGGACCTGTTACGTGGCTATCTGTGGCAGGGTATCGCGACTATGCCTATAACCCGGGTATCGGACTCATACGACCCGATGTGGTGGCTCCGGGCGTTGCAGTTAAATCGCTCAGCCACGACAGCAATACCGGATATACCACCATGAGCGGTACATCAATGGCCACGCCATGTGTGGCAGGTGTAATGGCTCTTATGCTTTCGAAAAATTCAAACACCGAACCAGTACTTATTTCGCAGATATTGGAAGAAACTGCATTTCCCCTTTCAACTGTTAAAAACAACGTTGTTGGTTCAGGCCGCGTTGATGCACTCGGGGCTGTGAATGCAACTGGCTCACCGGGGCCTATTTATCAATCGCACACCTTCCACGATTCAGCAGGGAACGGTGATGGCAATGTCAACCCAGGCGAAAACATATTATTATCACTTGGAATCATCAACAAGGCCAATCAATCATTTTCCAATGTGAATGTGACCATCAGAACCAACTCTGCTTTTGTGACCATCACCGACAGCATCGAATTGTATGGGAGCTTCAATCCAGGCGAATTGATTGTCAAGGAATCGGCATTCAGAATTGTGGTTGCCGATAATATTCCCAATGGTCATGCCATCAAGTTTTTTATATCGGCAAGCACCGGGCCGGAAACCTGGAGAAGCCATTTTACAGCCTATGCTTATACCCCGCTACTGAGCTCAGGCAACCTTATTGTGATTGACCCCACTGGTAATGCCAACAATATCCTCGATCCGTCAGAAAGCACTATCATCCAGTTTCCTGTTCTGAACAAAGGAATGATGGAGGCAGTGGATGTGCAGGTCAGCTTAACGACTTCAAGTTCTTTCATCAACATCAGCAATATCTTTTCCAACGCAGGAAACATTGCTCCTGAAAGCTTAGTCAGGGCAAACTTTGGAGTGGGTGTTTCGCATGTTGCACCCTTTGGCAGCAATGTGGTATTTACATTGACGGTAGCATCAGGGGTCTATTTGTACCAAAAGGATTACACATTAAAAATTGGAAACATTATCGAGGACTTTGAATCGGCGGATTTCAGCAACTTTGACTGGATTTTTAGTGGGCATCAACCCTGGATGATTTCCAGTCAGGATTCATGGGAGGGTTTATATGCGGCAAGATCGGGGGCTACAGGCAATAGCCAGTCGAGCCAACTTTCACTAAGCATCAATGTTGCAAAGGCCGATTATATCTCGTTTAAATACCTGGTTTCTTCCGAATTGAATTGCGATTATCTGAAATTTTATATTGACAACGACTTCATGGGGCAATGGTCGGGCGAGGTGTCCTGGCAGGGTGTGCTTTATCCGGTGATGCCAGGGCTAAGATCATTTCGTTGGGAATATGTAAAAAATATAGATCTTGCTGGAGGAAGAGATGGTGCTTGGGTTGATTATGTTTCTTTACCTCTACCACTGATAACCGCCGTATATGCCGGTCCTGATGCATCCATTTGTGCAGGGTTGCCGCATCAGTTGCAAGGCGTGGCAATGAACGGCACTGGTCTTCAGTGGACCACATCGGGCAACGGCACTTTTTCTAATAATGCCATTCCAAACCCAATGTACACACCCAGCGCCGAAGATATTGAGGCCGAAAAAGTGATTCTCATACTGTCGGCTATTAGCGCGGGTAATGAACTCATCCATGATATCCTGATCCTTCACATTCAACAACAATCCATTGCCTGGGCGGGAGATGATACCACAATCTGCCTGACAAATACTTTTTATACACAAGATGCTGTTGCAGCGCACTATACCTCAACCACCTGGCTAAGCTCAGGAGATGGCTTTTTTGAAGATACATCAGCGTTGCGTACTCACTATCTGCCTGGCCCCGGCGATCTGGCGTCCATGTTGGTTACACTTACATTAGTTGCCCATGGCTATGAACCTTGTGGAGATGTAACTTCGAACATAACCCTAACCTTCCTGGATTTACCTGCGGCTATAATTAGTGGCCCTGCAACTATTTGCCAAGGCACACAAGCCATATTGTCCATTGAACTTGAAGGGGCAGCACCTTGGATGCTGACGTTCGGGCCTGATCAGCAGGTACATAGCGTCAACGAATCTCCATATAGTTTGGTAGTTCAGCCAAACGAAAGCACGGTTTATAAGATACATTCGCTAAGCGATGGCAATGGTTGCACCATAGTCAATGCCGGGGAGTTTACAGTTATTGTGTCTCCTTTACCCCTGGCACCCGGAATTGCTGCCATCCCCGATACCATTTATTACGCGATTGAACCCATCTCCACATTCGCTATCATTGCCGGACAATATGCCACCTCGTACGAATGGCAGATTGAGCCTGCTGTAGCCGGCACCATTTCTGCTTCGGGCAGTTCAATCACGATTACCTGGAATGCCGGTTTTGTAGGGCAGGTAAAAATTAGCGGGAAGTCGAAGAACTCGTGTGGAGAAAGTGCAATGGCAGAGATCAAGACCTTCTACCTGCAAAACATAGTAAGTGTAAATGATATTCATCGCATGAGCGGCATCCGCCTATTCCCCAACCCTTCGGGAGGAATATTTGATGTTGAAATAAAAACAGCCAAGGCACAGCAGTGCAATTTTTTAGTATTTAACCTGTTGGGCCGAATGGTTTTTAATGAGCCCTGTCACCTGTCGGCTGGCACTACCATAATTTCTCTTGATCTAAGGCATCTCGATGTGGGATTGTATGTGCTGCAAATCGAACATGCCATCGGGATGATAGCCAACAAGCTGATAATCAGTAGATAGTTTCAGTAAGGGATTGTTGCTCACACCCCGGCCACAGTCTCGAAAAAAGTCTTTTCGTCAAAGTATTGGTTGGCTAGCTGGTGCAACCTTTCGGCAGTGATTTGGCGGATGGTGTTGGCGTATTGAAGGTAATAGTCTTTATTTTGCCCGTATTCAATTGCACTGCGCAAACGTTCGGCCACGGCAAAAGGTCCATCCATGCTGCGCATGAGCGCTCCGAGCAGATAGTTTTTCACCAGATCGAGCTCATCGGCCGAAACAGGTATGCGGCGTAATTTGCGTATTTCCTTATAAATTTCTTTCACGGCTTTTTCTCTGACCCCTGCACCCACCTCGCTGGCTATCATCCACGCCCCGCTATGCTGCAAGGAGGCAAGCATCGAATTGATTCCGTAAGTATATCCTTTGTCCTCGCGGATATTGGTCATCAGGCGCGAGCCGAAATAGCCGCCAAGCACGGTGTTCAACACAAACAAACCCTGGTAGTCAGGATGGGTGCGGTTGATGGTGGGCATACCGATACGAACGGCCGATTGCGTTACATCAGGCTTGGAGATCAGTTGTTTGCGATCCTTTGAAGAAGCGCTATGATACGAAGGCACGAAGGGAAGGATTGTGCCATTTCCCCGAAAAGGTCCGAGATATTTTTCCAGGTCTTGCTCGAGCTCGTCATGGATCACTCCACTTACGAAAATCATACAATTCTCGGGACGGTAGAATTGGCGGTGAAATTGCTGGAATTGTGATTGTTCAAGCCGGTCAATGTCTTCAAATAACAAGCGCTTGCCATAAGGGTGGTTCGAACCAAATAACTGCTCGTTGAAATGAGTACGTGCCAGGTATTTCACCTTCTGCATGTTCACAGCCAGCGACTGGTGCTTGTTCTTTTTATATATTTCAAC
>JAUXXY010000020.1 GCA_030684735.1 Bacteroidales bacterium
ATGGCAAGGGCAAAAAAAGCAATGATAATTCGGCGATTATTCATAGATAAACTGATAGACAATCAATAATACAAATAAGAAACGAAATGTTGTGCAGCTTATTTTAGTTCATTCTGCAACGTTACAGGGTGGTAAGTAAACAGCGCCAGACGAACAATAGCGCTTGGCGCCGGTAACAGTTGAAAAGCAGTTGATCATGCCCAGCGAGCGGAGCAAACCCAGAAAGGCAAAGATCAACGCTTCCTTATAGTCAATTGTTGATATATCGGGCATGATGATTGTTGCTTGGCTCTGCAGTTTTATTCTTTCCAGTAAAAACAAATTATGAGCACCACCGCCGGTTATCATAACAGCTTGCAGATGATTATGCTGCAACACCTGGCCGATTTGTCCGGCAATGTGTTCAATCATAGTCCTTAGTTTGTCGTGGGGCGAACAAACCTCCGACTCGAGTAGAGGGATGAATTGACTGATGACCCACTCTCTGCCAAGCGATTTTGGCGGGGGCTGATAATAGTATTCGAGTGCGTTGAGTGATTCAAGCAGGCTATGAACAACATTACCCTGACTGGCAAGCAATCCATCTTTATCAAAATGATGGCCAAGTTGCTTTGCGAGATCATTCATCACAATATTCACGGGGCAGATATCAAAAGCTATGCGTCTGCCGTTGCGATCGAATGATATATTCGAAAACCCACCCAGGTTTAGGCATGCCTGGTATTGGCGAAAGAGAAATGTGTCTCCAACCGGCACCAATGGAGCTCCCTGTCCGCCCAGTGCCACATCGGTTGTACGGAAATCACAAACCACTGATATACCTGTAGCAGCAGCAATTTCGGCACCCGAACCAATTTGATGGGTAATGCCTTTGCCTGGATCATGAAAAACAGTGTGCCCGTGCGATGCGATAAGCTGTGGTTTAAAACCGTTGGATTGCATGAAAACGTTGGCTTGCTGGCCTATCAATTTTCCAAACTCAGCGTGCAACTGAACAAGCATGTGAGCATCTCCGAAGAAAGCCGATTCAAGCCGTTTTCTCCATTCCCGGTTATAGGGTACGGTCATTGCATCTTCAATCTTATATGACCACTCTTCACCGCCCTTGTAAAACCTGCAAGCAGCCATATCCAAGCCGTCGAGCGAGGTGCCCGACATGATTCCAAGTACATCGTATGCTTTCCGGCGATTTGTTGACATGTAATTAAAGATGGGGTAACAGGTTTTCGAGTTGGATTTTTCGCGAGCCTTTTATCAGAATGGTTTTGTGTTGCAAATTATTGTTTTGCAACCATTCACCGGCCTCAACAATGGATAAGAAATAATTGTAGGGCGAAGTGTGGCGGTGCTCATAAAAATACTCCCCAACCAGCATAACTGTTTCAAAATTTCCTGATTCAAGCAGGTCCATAATTTTTTGATGTTCATTGTGTGTATAGGATCCCAGCTCAAGCATATCGCCAAGAATACAAATTTTATGGTCAACAGTATAAGATTTGAAATTTTCGATGGCAGCGCTCATACTCGAAGGATTGGCATTATAAGCATCGAGTATCAGGGTGTTGTGTTTTGTAATCACCACCTGCGAACGATTGTTTGACGGCGTGTAAGATTCTATGGCCCGTATAATCTTTTCTGCCGGGACCTCAAAATGCCTCCCCACACTGATTGCCGCCAATATATTCTTAAAATTGTATGAACCAACCAATTTTGACTGGAGTTCATATTCGCTTTCTTTTTCTGACCACCGGACCTTCAGGAATGGCTGTAATCCAGTGATTTCGCCACGATAGACGGCTGTAAGGTTAAGCCCATACGTAATCGTATCGGTATCTTGAGCATGATGGTTTAAAAGGGCGTTGTCCGAATCAACGAACAAAATGCCTGCATTGTGCTGTATGTGGCGATATAATTCGGTTTTGGCCTGCACCACGCCTTCAAAACTTCCAAATCCTTCGAGGTGTGCATGGCCAATGTTAGTGATAATGCCATGTGTTGGTAGAGCAAGTTCGCATAGCGAATTTATTTCGCCGACATGATTGGCACCCATCTCAACTACGGCCATTTCATGCGCAGATACTATTCTAAGTAATGTAAGTGGTACGCCAACATGATTGTTGAGGTTTCCGGTTGTTGCGATGGTTTGATAATGAGAGCCAAGAACAGCGGTTATCAATTCTTTGGTGGTGGTTTTTCCGTTGGATCCTGTGATTGCTATTACCGTGAGCTTTGCTTGCAAACGATGGTGGCGGGCGAGTTGCTGCAAGGTGGTTAAAACATCAGGAACGAAAATATGCTGTCCGGAAACTACTGACAAGGGGTCATCAACAATGGCATAAGCTGCTCCTTTATCTATGGCAGCCGCTGCAAAGCGATTCCCATTAAAGTATTCTCCCTTAAGTGCAAAGAAGAGCGAACCGGGAATAATGTTCCTGGAGTCGGTGCAAATAATCGGGTAGGACCGAAAAATCTGGTACAGGTCTTCGGTTTTCATTGGTTGTCTTCCATAAAAAAACTGCCCGAAAAATCCTTGACTTAAACTTTTCCACGCATGGGTAGTGCTTGATCATCAGCAGGAAAATTACCGGCTAGCAAACAAAAATGATATACAATGAGTTGTTATTTTCTTTTGCTACTCACTTTTGAGCTTCCCACCCGTGTCATCGCACAGCGGAAACCAATGTAGTTGGTTGATTTATCTTCTTCCATGAAACGACGACTGCCGGGGCTGAGGTAATATGACGGATCCCTCCAGGAGCCTCCTTTGTAAACACGCGATTTATCGCTGATGAGCGATGTCTTACCATATTCATACATGGCTTTTGTAGTTGAGGTATCAGGAGTTTGCGACCAATCAAATCCAATAAGACTTTGGGGATCGCCATCGCGGTAGCTAATGTTGTTGGCTTGCCTGTAATTGTAGCGTTTAGCTGTTTCTTCGACATTTACTTCACGGATTTGAATTCGTCCCATAAAATCTTTTTCTGCCAGTAATCCTTCGTCGTCTTTCACAGGAGTGGTGAAAACATTGCCCCGGAAGGGGCGATAATCAGCTACGTCCTGAAATGTCATAGGCCTGTAAACATCAAGCACCCATTCAGCAACGTTTCCGGCCATATTATATAATCCGTTATCGTTTGGGACAAATGATTTGACTTCGGCAGGAATATCGGCTCCATCGTTCAGTCTACCCGCTATACCCATGTAATCACCGCGTCCGCGTCGAAAATTTGCCCTGAAATCACCGGAAGTTCTCTTTCCATCCTCCCGCATACTGGCGCCTTGCCAGGGGTAGGAACGTCGCTCGACGACGCGTTCGTAGGCGGTGTTTCCGATCAGTCCGAGTGCAGCATATTCCCATTCGGCCTCAGTGGGCAGGCGATAGCGGGGCAATAAAATTCCGTCCTCGAGACGAACTTGCCGCTCTCCTGTACCTGCAGGGTTCAAATCGCGTAGGGGCTTGTTCACCAGACCCTGATATTGTCCAGCAAGGTAGGCTTCTGTATTAAAGTTGTTGGCGTCGCGTTGATCAGGGTCATACTCCAGAATTCCTTGCTTTATCAAAAGCATTTCGTTCACACGGTCGGTCCTCCATATACAGTAGTCATTTGCTTGCTGCCAGGTAACCCCAACAACGGGATAGTTATGATAAGCAGGGTGCCTGAGGTAATAATCCACAAGTGGTTCATTGTAGGCAAGTTTTTCGCGCCACACCAAGGTGTCGGGTAAAGCTTTGTAGTACACCTCGGGATGATTGGTTCCAAAAACACGCCATAACCAATAGAGATATTCTAGATAATCGAGGTTGCTCACCTCGGTTTCGTCCATATAAAAACTAGGTACCGTGATCCGTCGCGGTTGATTGTCCCATTCAAACATGGGGTTTTCAAGCGTTTGTCCCAGGGTGAAAGCGCCTCCTTCAATCAGCACAAGCCCGGGGCCTGTGATCTGCTCACGATAAGCCGAAACCTCAAAACCACCGGTTTTCTGGTTGTTGTATTCCCATCCGGTAGTGCTGGAAGTTTGTTTTTTTGAGCAAGATAAACCAAGGAAAACTAATACTATGAGTACTAACAAATTCAAGACTTTGCTCTTAGTGATCATTTGAGATAGGGATTTTGTTTTCGGGATAACTAAAATGGGGTAACTTTTATTGCCTTTAACTTTGAATTTTTCCCGATTTCATTGCAGGGCAATACCCAGGCAAGAGATATTTCGTGGGCTCCGCCGGTGGCATTACTCAAACCCGACACTGTGTAATCGTAGGTATAACCCAATTTTATTTTTTCATATTCGAAGCCAAGCAAGGCAATAAAGGCATCGGAGTTGTTAAAAGCATACCTGTACCAAAAACCAATCGTAACCGGATAAAGGGTTGTGTACAGCCCAACATTAAGTTGTTTAAATGCACCTTGTTGCTGATAGAGAATATTAGGAGAAATAGTGGGAGCCTTATCAGGATCAAGAAATCTTGCTGGCCGCTGCAAATTGAAAAGTGCACCAGCGTGTGCAGTAATCTTTAAATTTTGCTTAGAATTTGGATCATAATTAACGCCATCTGCATCATAAACGCTTAAAGAAGGCTGTGTAAGATGATGAGCAGCAAAACCAACAAAATACCTGTAATACATGCCGAGAACAAAGCCTGTTGAGAAGTCGGGAAAAATCTTATTCAGCGCCTTGTCACTCGGAACTGGTTCCTGTGGCCCGTTGGGATCAGTGATCTGGCTCTCAAAAATCAATCTGTTCCAATCGAGGCTTACTTGTTGAAAACTTGCCTGGAAACCGGTAGTCAAAACAAATTCCCTTTCTATTTCAAGCCGGTACGAATAGATGCCACTAATGGCGTTGTTTGTCAGTATTCCGCCACCGGCATTGTCCGAAAAAGCCATAAGTGCAACACTGCCGCTCAGAGCCTCAACATATCTATCAGCCGAAACGCTATAGGTTACAAATGAAGCAGGTATAGCAGGCCATTGATTACGATAGTTCAGTGTGATTCTCGGACAGATTTTATTCCCTGCCAGGGCAGGATTGAGGTAGAGTGGGTTGCCATAAAACTGGGAAAATTGAGCGTCCTGGGCCAATAGATTAGCAGCACCAATCAACATGGTGAACATAAGAGAAAATGAAAAGGTTAACTGCCTCATACAGTTTTCCGTTTTTTTGGGATCACGAAATTACTATAATTTTGGGCAAAATTAACAAAATCAACAAAATATCATGTTTTCATGCATCTGCTTAAACGAATCAAGATGATTTTAAGTGTCTTTTACTATCGAAAATGTACAAAAACTGTAAAAAATACCGAAAACTGTCGCAACAATAAACAACCCATAGGGTCGTTTCAATTAGTGCACACTTGGATGAACCTTTATGCTACATAAGGGTTTAGTGTATTGTGTTGGTTAGGGCGTTTTCGGAAAGTATCCGGCTAATTGTTTTGTAATACCAAACTCTTATAAATGTTCTTGAGAAAAACGATTAAGGCAGTGGTATGAAAAATTTTATTACACAGTGTTTGCTTTTTATCGCGTTCCTCACCCTTTCTCAGGGCGCTGAAGCACAATATCACAGGAGCCTTTCTTGGAATCGCCCCTACCAAATTGCCATTGGTGATACCAGCATCACTATGGTGAGCTTTGAAGGCTCTGTTTCTCTTGATAATACTTATGTGCCTGAATATCAAGAATTTTTTGATGTACCGCAAGGGTCGCAGCTGGTGGGTGTGGCCATCACAAATCTCGTTTTTCAACCATTCGATAAGGCCATTTCCAAGACCTTTGAAGGGGTTAAATCTATCGGCGACTCTATCGTTGTTACATTTCTTAATATACCAAACCGTCGTGTCCCCCGGGCATTGGTTTCTTTTGTACCTATTAAAAATGGAATCCAGCCAGGGTCGCATGACCGGATAATGTCGTTTGATTTGCAACTTTCTTTTTCGCCAAAAGCCGAAAATCAATCGCATACGCAAGCGAGGGTTTATGCCGATGTATCGCTTCTGGCAACCGGCAGATGGTTCAAATATTCGATAAAAGAATCAGGAGTTCATAAAATCACTTTCGACGGCCTGAAAAGTGCAGGCCTGGACCCTGCAACGATTAACCCCCAGCATATCAGGATGTTCAGCTATGGCGGTGCGATGCTTCCCGAATCCAATTTGGTGCAACGCTACGACGACCTGGCCGAAAATGCCATGATGTTGGTTGGCGAAGAAGACGGTGTGTTCAACACACAGGATTACATACTGTTTTATGGTGAAAACCCACACAAATGGACATACTTCCCAGGTACACGCACCTTCGATTTCCAACCGCATCTGTACTCTGACCTAACCTATTTTTTTCTTACCGCCGACAAGGGAGTAGGCAAACGGATTGCCGTCCAACCATCCAGTTCACTTCCGGCCCATTTGGCGGTCGAAACTTTTGATGATTTGCAGGTGTACGAAAAAGATGAAATAAACTTGATAAAGTCGGGTCGCGAATGGTATGGCGAAGTGTTTGAAGCAGTGACCCTGCGGGAATTCAATTTCACAATTCCAAACCTGCTAACTGATTCAGTGATACGTTTCAAGGCAAGCCTTGCTGCAAGGTCGTTTGTTGGCAGTTCATTCTCGCTCGACGTTAATGGCACGGCCATCACCATGCCTATCAGTGGCGTTTCAAGCACCAATCCTTATAGCGATTATGCCATAGTATCAACCGTAACACGTAATCTCATCAGCAGCACCGGGCAGATAAAGGTAAGGATCACTTACAACCGTAGTGCCAGCCCATCCACTGGCTGGCTCAACAGAATTACACTGCATAGCAAGCGCAGCCTGCTGATGACCGGCGACCAGATGACCTTTCGGAGTGTATCTTCAATAGGTCAGGGTCTAATATCGGAATTCAAATTATCCAATGCACCATCAACCATCAACATTTGGGATGTAACCGACGGTAGGAATGTAATGAAGCAACATAGCAATATGGATGGTAGTGCGCAGAGATTCAGGATTTTAACTGATCAATTGCGCCAGTTCATTGCTTTTGATCCCGCCAAAACCCTCAAACCTATATTTGTCGAAAAAGTGGTCAACCAGAATTTGCACGCCATGACCCCACCCGAACTTATTATAGTTACTCACCCCTTGTTTCTTGATGAGGCCAGGCGTTTGGCAACATTTCATACTAACCATTCGGGACTGGTAGTGGAAATCGCAACAACTCCCCAGATTTATAATGAGTTTTCAGCGGGATGCAATGATCTCACAGCCATCCGTGATTTTGTGAAAATGTTGTTTGACCGCGCTGAAGAATCATCTCCGCTTAAATACCTCCTTTTATTTGGCGATGCCTCATATGACTACAAAGACAAGGTGAAGGACAATACCAACTATGTTCCCTGCTGGCAGTCGAATAACTCATTGAATGCTTCGGACACTTATGCTTCAGACGACTATTTTGGCTATCTCGAAGATCACGAAGGAACGCTTTCTACTGATAACCTGGATATTGGAATTGGCAGGATTCCTGTTTCAACTCCCGAACAGGCTGTACATATGGTAAATAAAATCATTCGTTATGCAACTCCCAGTGCCAAAAATCATGGCGACTGGCGTAACATCATTTGTTTGGTAGCCGACGATGAAGACACAAACGAACATATGTCTCAGGCTGATAAACTGGCGGCTTTAATTAATACAAAAAATAGCGCATTTAATATTGATAAGGTATATTTCGATGCTTATCAGCAAGTTCACACATCGGGCGGACAAAGATACCCACAGGTGAATGAGGCCATAAATAATCGTGTTGACAAAGGAGCACTTATTGTGAACTATATCGGACATGGAGGCACGAAGGGATGGGGGCATGAGCGGGCGCTTGAACTGGCGGATATAAACGCTTGGACAAATTCAGATAAATTACCTCTGTTCATCACAGCCACCTGTGAATTTGCCTATTTTGACGATCCCCAAGTGGTGTCAGCTGGTGAGCTGGTTTTGTTGAACCCATCCGGAGGAGGTATCGCATTGTACACCACCGCCAGGCCTACCTATTCTTCAGAGAATTTTATACTTAACCAACGGGTTTATCAAAATATTTTTGAGCAGGAAAATAATCAGTACAAGCGTTTAGGCGATGTGATGCGGCTGGCTAAACAAAATACCACTTCAGTTAACGCCCGTAAGTTCATACTGCTCGGAGATCCAGCCATACGGCTGGCAGCACCGAACTATAAAGTCGAGACCACCCACATAAACGAGGTGCCCATCCTTTCCTCGGCCGACACGCTGAAAGCACTTGCCTATGTTACGTTTAAAGGAAAAATAACCAATCAAACCGGCAACCTCCTCGAAAATTTCAACGGGGAAGTGGTGCCGGTGGTGTTCGACAAATCCCTAAATGTTACCACACTCGCCAACGATGGTGGTGCAACGTTTTCTTTTGATTTGCAACGGAATATCCTTTACAAAGGTAAGTCGAGTGTAAAAAACGGGTTGTTTGAGTTCTCTTTCATGGTACCCAAAGATATAGCCTATCAGTATGGAAAGGGTAAAATAAGCTATTATGCCTCTGATGGAATTCGTGATGCCCACGGAAGCAACAACAATGTGATGATTGGAGGATTTAATCAGAACGCCGGCGTTGACCTCAAAGGTCCTGAAGTTCGTCTTTATATAAACGATGAAAATTTTCGTTCTGGTGGCACCACCCACGAAAACCCACTACTCTATGCCGTTATTTCGGATGAGAGCGGGATCAATACCACCGGCACCGGTATTGGGCACGACATTATAGCTGTGCTCAACGAGCAAACCGACAAAGTAAAGGTGCTCAATGATTATTACGTAGCCGATCTCGACACATATAAAAAAGGTCGTATCTCTTATCCATTTTTCAACCTTGCTGATGGCAGATATTCTCTCAGACTAAAAGTGTGGGATATCTACAACAATTCTTCTGAAGCAGTTACCGAATTTGTGGTTGCCGGGTCAGTGCGCATTGCTCTCGATAAAGTCATAAATTATCCAAATCCGTTCAACGACCATACCCGCTTTGTGTTGGAGCACAACCAGGCCGGCAGCGAGATGGAAGTGCAGGTACAAATCTATTCTTTCGACGGGCGATTATGCAAGGTGCTTACCGACAAATTAGTGCCAGTGGGTTACCGCTCCGAAATCTTCACTTGGGATGGCACTGACGATGGCGGCGCGCCTCTTGGCGGCGGAATCTATGTATATAAAACAATAGTTACTGTTGAAGGGAAAAAAACTGCTGATTTAAGCAGC
>JAUXXY010000022.1 GCA_030684735.1 Bacteroidales bacterium
ACTGAAACTGAATTTCCCGGTACAGATTTGGTCTTACAATACAAAATGGTATCAGCTTATAATCCGTAGAGGTCAGTTGTTCTGAAGTTATTGATGAAGCAAATTAATAGGGGTCGCCATTGTATCAAACGGCCGGTTAAATGCAGTTGCGATGCCCACAGGGAATTTACCAGATATGTGAGGCTTATCAGTCTCGCACCCGCATCGCTCATTAATAAATGAACCAGTTATATCTCAGCCTCTTTAATGCCAATGGTCTTGCTTACCCGTCATGGATTCAAACATTTACTCGGTTTGAATACAACAAGTGGTAAAGTTAGAAAATATTTCGTTCCGGAAAAGAAAGGGGTGCAGCAGTCCGTGTTTCGCTTAGCTAAGCCCCAACCTGTAGGATAGCTTGATTAGAAAGATGTTGTGTGGCTTAAGCTGGAAAAGGTCCTGGGTGTCGTCGAACATCGAGAAAGCACCGTCGGGAAAATAGTCTCTGCGGCCTTGCGACCACACCAGAAACAAGGTGGAGCCTGGCAGGTATTCCCACCTTAGCACCAGGTTCGACTGAAAGAATAAAGCCTTGAAATCGGGATTGTCGAATTGATAATCAACGACTCCGTCCCTGTTTTCGTCAACCTCATATATCTCATCATTGGCACTACGTCGAATCTGGTCATTTGTGTATTCATGAAAGCGTTCAGCATACGAATCGGCACGCGGCGAGATGATATGCTTGTAGTTTTTATATTTACCGGTACTGATAAAGGGCTGGCCCCAATACTGTATGGTAAGGTCGGGGGTAAGGTTGAGGTTAGCCCGCAGCGAAAGGCTAAAGGTTTTCTGGTCAATACGGGCATTTACATAGCGCATCCCCGCCTTGGTCTCGATGTTGGAGACATATTGCAGGTTGTTGTGATTCAGACTATACTGAGGACTAAGCTTTATGCTGATCCCAGGGGTAGGCCGGTAGGTAATCCCACCAAAGAAATTACGGCCTTGTGTGTGTCCATTCCAACTGTTCGACAACGACCAGCCTGCATTCACCTGGACGTCGCGCCGGCTGTCGCTCGAGAGGTCCATCCAATTACTTATATCACCCGGAAGCCTCAGCATAGGCCCCCCACGCAAGGCAGATTTCGACAATCCCGATCCGTTGACATTGATGCCTGTTCCAAAAAACCAGTAGTTCTTAAACTGTATGTTGGCATTGATGTTGCCACCTTTGTTGGTCATAGCCCCTGAAAAGTCGTAAATGATCCACTCGTTGACATTCACACGCCATGAGTTAAAAATGCCTTTCGGGTCGTTTTCGCGATAGCCAATATAGCCTACCTGAAAAATTTCATCGGTATTTCTCACATATCCAATGTCGTTTAGCTCTAACCCGGGTGATTTCCATTCGACAAAACCACCGAACTGCCAATTTGAGTTGCCTCCTTTCCAAAATTCCAGGCTACCACCATGCCCACTCAAGTACGTTCGCGATGAGTCGAGTGTGAGGTGATTGGCATCAGGCCGCTGAAAATAGCGCGCCGGCGAGCGTTGGGTGCGTATCAGGGCCAGGCTGTCGCCCCGCACATGGCTGAAAATCAGTTTGGTTCGGAAGGTGTATGTTTTGTTTTTCCAGTTATGCTCCATATCTACGCCCCCGGAGTAAGCCGAGCGACGAAGAAACAAAAGATCTGGGTCGTTCAGATCGCGGTTCACGGCGGTAAGCATCCCCCCCACTACGGTATTGCCCTGGTCAAAGTCCTTCGACACGCGGGAGGCGAAATAATTTGTGGCCGGTTCAGCCTGTTGGCGAGTACGACGCCCTTCTGTGTCAATTATAGCATATTCCCTGGCAGTAAAACTTTCCATTACCCCGATAGAAAGACCATTGCGTGTTTTACCGGTGAGCTTGGCAGCTCCCAGTATAGTAGTATTTGAAGGCATTTTGAGGTATTGGGCATTTTCAATACCAGGATAGTGCTGAGGACGGCGACCGATGCGGCGCGAGTAGAAAATATTCTCGGCCGAACCATCGCCATCGCCCGGTTGAAGTCTGTAACTCAAAATGTTACGCCCTTCGATAAAGAAAGGACGTTTTTCTTCAAAAAAGGTCTCGAAAGCAGTCAGGTTCACTACCGAAGGATCGGCTTCCACCTGCCCGAAGTCGGGATTTACCGTAAGATCAAGCGTGAGATTGTTTGTAATGCCGATTTTAGCATCCAATCCAGCATTTAGATTATGTGATTTCCCGGTCTTGAATGGATTCCCTCCTTCTTCTTCAAAGCGCTCGATTTTCCCGACGGTATAGGGCATCATATCTACCTGTTTGTGCGGTTTGATATTGTTGAGGCCATGCATCTCGCCGATCAGATGTACCCAACCCGGCGCATTGCGGGGGATGTATTGCCACAGGGATGTCTCCTGTTTTCGGAAAAGATGGCGGGCAACCTGCAACCCCCATATATGATTCTGCTGTTTTCCGAAACGGAGCTGAGTAAAAGGAATTTGCATCTCGGCAGCCCAACCGTTTTCGGTGATTGATGTTTTGGCATACCATACCGGGTCCCATGTTGGATCCTCTTCTTGGCCGTCTTTCAGGGCTATCATATCCACTTTGATCCCCGCTGCGGTTACCATGAATGTAAATCCGGTGAGATGGTCGAAATAGCTGTCGAATTGGATCGCAACCAGGTCGCCTTGGCCATCGTCACGACGCGACAAGCGGCGTACAATGCTATCGGGTGAATCATCTATGGCATGAAAGGCTACATATAGATTGTTATCGTCGTAGAAAACTTTAAACTCTGTTTGAAACGTGGGCGGCATGTTCTCATAAGGTTCGTATTGCACAAAATCGCCTTCCCAGTGTCCCTGTACCCATACCGAATCGTCGAGATGACCGTCTATTACAGGTGGGGTGCCGCTGATGCGCTGGGTGGTATAGATTTTCTTATACGGTACATTCTGAGCCAGAAGCGTTTGGCATATAAGAAGCAGGCATACAGCGATGCAGATGGGTGTTTTCATACGAGATGGGGCATTAAAAAAATGAATTCATCATGCATAATAGACGAAAGTGATGGCAGGATGTTACACGGGTTTGGTATAATATGTTGAGATTACATAAAAGAACAAGGCTACTACTCACCCGCCCGACCCCTTGTTATCCGACAGATCCCGAAGTTTCGTGGATCGGACGGATAAGACAAAATGAAATGCCGGTGGGAAATGGGGCGCCAATTTAAGGATCTGAATCTATTAATTGAAAAGCTTTGCCCATTCATACTTTTTACGTTTGCGCCAATCGCCTTTATGATAGAGGTAACTAACAATAAGAGGCAATACCGAGGTAGCTTCGGCATACACCATTTGTTCGTAAACGGTATCCACCTTTCCCCATGACGCAGCCTCCTTCAGGGTGGAGCTTGAGCATGCGCCATCGCGGGCATCGGCCACAGTGATCTGAACGGCATATTTGTGCATGGGCACATCCTTGCCAAGAATTTCGGCACAAATCACTGTATCTTGTGTAAAGTTTTTCGGAACACCCCCGCCAATCATGAATAATCCGGTTGTGGACGCCGCCATCTTGATTTGGGTTAGCTCTAGGAAATCCTTCACCGAGTCAATCGAAAGGTGTTTTTCAGGATTATCCCATTGGTGCTTCACTAATCCAAAACCAGCGCTGCTATCGGTGAAAGCCGGGCAGAAGATAGGCACCTTGTGCTCGTAAGCCACCTGCACCAGCGAATTTTTTTTCTTTGCCTTGTCGGGATTTTTCACCAGCCAGCGCCCCATCTCATGGATAAATTCGCGCGAGGAGTAGGGCCTGGGTTCGAGCAAATTGGCAATGTCGCCGATGGTGTGATCACAGGCCTGCAATTCCTTTTCATCAATTAGGGTGTCGTAGATGCGGTCAATGTAATTGTTGCGCAGCATTTTGTCATCCATATAGGGGTCGCCTTTATAATGTTTGAACCCGAGAGCTTCAAAGAAGTCCATGTCAACAATGGATGCTCCTGTAGCCACAACGACATCAATCATATTGCTGCGGATCATATCCACATACACCTGCATGCATCCGCCCGCACTGGTGCTACCTGCCAGCGTAAGGAATACCGAGCATCCATCTTCTTTGATCATTCGGCCGAAAATATCGGCAGCAGTGGCAGTGTCGCGCGAGGTGAACGACATATCGCGCATGGCATTGATCAATTGGGTGGCATCAAAACTCTTGACATCAATGTGTTTGATAGTGTCTCTCAGTAAATCAGATTTTTTCATTTGCTGTTTTGTTTTGATAGGGAAATGCTATCCTGTGACTGCAAAATTTGTTTACTTCTTTTTCTTGGCTACTTGTTCTCCGAACTTAAAAGCAAGCATTTTGTATATGAGTCTTGCCGCCAGGAAATCGGGGGCTTTATTATAGTGGTTCGGACATAACTCATTTACATCGAAGCCAACAACATTCGATTTTTCAAAAATGCGCTGCACCATCTCAATGGTTTGATACCACAATAATCCTCCGGGTTCTGGGGTGCCTGTCGAAGGCATGATGCTGGGGTCGAACGCATCGAGGTCGAAGGTGATGTAAACATTTTTCCCGAGCTGGCTAAGCATTTCATACATCCAGATTTTTCCATCCATGATTTCGTGGGCATAATAAATGCTTCCGGCTTTTATGTTTTCTGTTTCTTCAACACTCATGCTTCGGATACCGATCTGAATAATTGGGGCAATTTCTTTTATGCGCGCCATCACACAGGCGTGGTTGTTTTTCGATCCCATATATTCATCGCGCAAATCAGCATGGGCATCAATTTGTACGACAGTGAGATCTTCGTAATGAGCAGCATGGGCTTGTATGCTCCCGATTGCAATGGTATGTTCGCCACCAAGGGTAACCACAAACTTGTTCTTTTTGAGGTATTGTTTAACCCTGTCGCGTACGGCTTTCACCATGGCTTCAGGGCTGGAGTTTTCGGTAACTGGTTCGGCAGTGTATATGCCCATCAAATAGGCTTCGCTGTCGGTGTCAATATCATACACCTCCATGTTGGCCGAGGCTTCAATGATGGCTTCGGGGCCTTTATCGGCTCCTTTAATCCATGTGCTGGTTTCATCGTAAGGAACAGGAAGGATAACAACTTTTGATGACTCGGGCGAGCAATACTTCTCTGGCAAATCTCCAAAGTTCATATTATCAGGGTTTTAGTTGTATTTCGGATACTATTGATATGCAAAAATACAATGTTTTACCCTAATTAATACCCCAATACTTTTAACATTGATTTGTAGCTCTGCTCCTTTCCGAAAAGTTTGGTGAAATATTCACCCTCTGCGTCCACATCAATAATTATATGCTTGGGGGCGGGGATAAGACAATGCTGAATACCCCCATATCCACCAATACTTTCCTGGTAGGCACCGGTATGGAACAATCCTATGTATTGCGGATCGCCATTGGATATTTTAGGAAGAAAAATAGCGTTGGAATGGGTTTCGGAGTTGTAATAGTCCTGGCTGTCGCAGGTGAGTCCTCCAAGGAAAACGCGTTCATATTCGCGATCCCAGTTATTAACCGCCAGCAGGATAAAACGCTGGTTGGCCGCCCAGGTATCGGGAAGTGTGGTCATGAAACTGCTGTCAATCATATTCCATGCCTCCCTGTCATTCTGTCGCTTTTGGTCAATAATAGAGTAAAGCACTGCGCCACTTTCACCAACGGTAAAAGAACCAAACTCCGTAAAAATATCTGGCTCGGGCACTCCATTACGGTCGCAGGCCGTTTTTATTTGCGAGATAATTTCTTCAGCCATGTATTCGTACTCGTAATTGAACGAAAGACTGTTCTTGATCGGGAACCCTCCACCGATGTTCAATGAGTCAAGTTCGGGGCAGATTTTTTTTAGATCGCAGTACACATTCACACACTTCTGTAGCTCATTCCAATAGTAAGCGTTGTCGCGGATGCCTGTGTTGATGAAGAAGTGTAACATCT
This sequence comes from Bacteroidales bacterium, assembly GCA_030684735.1. Classification (GTDB taxonomy): domain Bacteria; phylum Bacteroidota; class Bacteroidia; order Bacteroidales; family JAAYJT01; genus JAAYJT01. Next base: position 5,984 of record JAUXXY010000022.1, read on the forward strand.
TAAGTTTGAACTTTGGGTTACCCATTATTTTGGCTTCATAAAAAGGCACAATATCGTTGTAGCGGATGCCAAGCCGGGAAGTATAAAACTCAAAGCGAGGTTCTTCTTCAGCTGCAATCCTAATCCCGATTTTACATTCCTTGTTGGTTACTTGATTATAGTGGTCTATTTCAAACAAATTGTCAATGATTGGAATGGTATTTTCAAAACCATTCTCAAGCAGGTTGATTATATTTTCGATGTATTGGGGTCGTTTGAATCCATTACAAATGATGTAAGTATCCTTCGAGAATTTACCTTCTTCGCATAATTGTTCAATGATATTTATGTCGAATGCCGAGGATGTTTCAATATGGATGTCGTTCTTCAGTGCCTCTTCCATCACAAATGAAAAATGCGAACTTTTTGTACAATAACAGTAATGATATTCCGCATCATAGTCTGCTTTGGCCATGGCCACATTAAACATTCTTTTGGCGCGCTGAATCTGTTTGCTTATTTTAGGCAGGTATGTTAGTTTTACCGGAGTGCCATATTGCTTGATAATATCCATCATCGGGATATCATTGAAGTAGAGTTCATCATCAACAACTTTGAACTCTTCGGTCGGAAAATCGAAGGTTTGTTCTATCAGGTCAATGTACTTGTTTTTCATGGTTGCTCTGATTTCTAAAAAGTGAAGTGGAAATTTTATATAGAATCCTTATAATGTAGAATTTGTTGATCTGCTTAATACTTGCTTAACCGACCTCTGCAAATGGAGGGTTGCAAATGTAATATAATCATCATAACAGAGCACAAAAATAAACATTTAATTCACTCGGATTACTATATCTTTCTATAATCCAAGTTAAATGGATTCTTCTTTTTGATTCTTTCTATAGTTACTGATTACAATAAACAAGCATCTCAAAAGAATACTTACATTGAGGATACA
>JAUXXY010000023.1 GCA_030684735.1 Bacteroidales bacterium
AGTATCCCTGACGAGTTGACATTCGATCTCATCGAGCATCCGTGGTTTCAGCGACTGAGACGCATTAAGCAATTGGGAATGACCCAACTCGTTTATCCCGGTGCGTTGCATACACGCTTTCATCACGCCCTGGGAGCCATGCACCTGATGCAGCTTGCCATCGAATCGCTCAGGCTCAAAGGGTTGCAAATCACAAACGAGGAAGCAGCGGGTGCTTATATGGCCATTTTGCTTCATGACATCGGCCATGGTCCATACTCACATGCCCTTGAAAAAAGCATCGTTGCCGCCACCAGCCACGAAGACCTTTCAGTGTTGTTCATGCAAGCTCTCAATAAGCAATTTGATAATAAACTTCTGATTGCACTGGCCATTTTCAACAATACTTACCCCAAGCACTTTCTCCATCAACTCGTAGCAAGTCAACTTGATATGGACAGGCTCGACTATCTGAAACGCGATAGTTTCTTTACCGGTGTATCCGAGGGAGTGATTTCTACCGACCGAATCATTAAGATGCTCAACGTGCACAACGACGAACTGGTTGTTGAAGCTAAGGGTATCTACTCCATCGAAAAGTTTATTATCGCCAGGAGGCTGATGTATTGGCAGGTGTACTATCACAAAACGGTGGTTGGCGCCGAACAGCTGATAATCAATATTTTGCAACGTGCTAAATGGCTCGCCGAAAACAAAATACCATTGTTTGCTCCTCCCATACTGGCAAAATTCCTGTCAAAAAGTTACAACCTCAGCAGCTTTCTTTCCAATCCTGGCTTGCTTGATGAGTTTGCTAAACTCGATGATTTTGATATTCTCACATCCATCAAGGTGTGGTGTGAACATGAAGACCCTATCCTTAGCGTATTGAGCAAATTTCTTATAAACCGCCGTTTATTTGCTGTAGATATACGCAACCACGAATTCAGCCCTGAAGAAATCGAGCAGCTAAAAAACAAAGTGTGTGATCAATACGTTATCAAACCTCTCGATTCAACATATTTTGTTATCAGTGGAACAATCACAAATAATGCTTACGATCCGGCCAGAGACAAAATTCGCTTGCTTTACAAAAATGACCAAACAATTGATATTGCTGAAGCATCCGATCAATTAAACATCTCAATCTTATCAAGAGTGGTATCGAAACATTATATATGCTATCCAAAAGACCTCAACCTGCCTTGAAACCAATCCATAATCTAACTTCCAAAACAAGAAAATTTTATAACTTGCGCACTTTTAGGAAATACGTAAATACCAACTAACCCAATTTTCAGTAATTGATGAAATTTACAGCCAGGCAAATAGCCAATTTCTTGAACGGAACTATAGACGGAGACCCTGAAGTAAGTATTACCAAACTCGCAAAAATCGAAGCCGGAGAACCTGGTTCGCTTACCTTTCTGGCTAATCCTGTCTATACAAATTACATTTATTCTACCACTGCATCAATAGTGGTTGTTAACAATGCTTTCGTTGCCGAGAACCCTATAAAAAGCACACTTATCAGGGTTGAAGATGCCTATGCTGCCTTTGCAAGCCTGCTCGAAATATACAATCAAAGCAAGTTAAACCGTACAGGAGTTTCTGAGAATTCAGCCATTTCGGACAGTGCCCGAATTGGTAAAACGTGTTACATTGGTGAATTTGTTGTTGTTGGAGAAAACACGATCATAGGTAACAATGTTAAAATCTATCCCAACACCTATGTGGGCGACAATGTGAAGATTGGCGATAATACCATCATCTATGCCGGAGTAAAGATATATAGCGACTCGGAGATTGGCAATAACTGTATTATCCACGCAGGGGTGGTAATCGGATCTGATGGTTTTGGCTTTGCCCAACAGCAAGGCAACAATTTCAAAAAAATCGCTCAGATAGGCAATGTGCTTATCGAAGATTTTGTAGAGATTGGATCAAATACTACCATAGATCGTGCTACGCTTGGTTCAACAATTATCCGCCGGGGAGTAAAACTTGATAACCTGATACAAGTAGGCCACAACGTTGAAATTGGCGAAAACACTGTGATTGCCGCCCAAAGCGGTATTGCCGGAAGCACGAAAATAGGTCGTGACTGTATGTGCGCGGGGCAGGTTGGCATTGTAGGTCATCTCACGATTGCCGATAATGTGAAAATTGGTGCGCAGTCTGGTGTTAACTCGAGCATTGCCAAAGAGGGAGCTATCGTAATCGGCTCACCCGCTATTGATGCATCCATATTTCGCCGTTCAGTGGTGCATTTTAAAAACTTACAATCCTTAGCCGACGACATCAGGCAGCTCAAGCAAGCACTTTTTAAGAAATAATTGACTATCATACCCGGCTTTTCGGGTGTTCTTGTATAGATGCCTAACTCTACAATATTCAAAAATTTAATATATTTGCCAGACTATGAAAGAACTTCAGAAAACCATCAAACACCCAATTTCGCTTACAGGAATGGGACTACATACTGGCAGAAGCATTACCCTTACCTTTAAACCTGCCTCAGAAAATTCCGGGTATAAATTTCAGCGCATAGACTTGGAAGGGCATCCTATGATTGATGCTACGGTTGAAAATGTGGTGGATACCAATCGTGGCACTAGCCTTGAGCAAAACGGTGTTCGGGTGAACACCACCGAACATGTGCTGGCAGCTTGTGTCGGGTTAGGCATTGACAATGTGGTGATTGAGCTCGACGGCCCCGAAGTTCCCATCATGGACGGCAGTGCAAAATATTTTGTTGAAGCGCTCGAACAAACCGGGCTCATCGAGCAAAAAGAAGAAAAAATCTGGTACGAACTCAACTCACACATCACCTATACCAACCCCGATCATAACATTGAACTGATGGCTATTCCCTGCGATCATTTCCGGCTGACCGTTATGATTGATTTTGATACAAAAGTGCTGGGAACACAGAATGCCATCCTCAACCGTATTGAAGATTTTAAGACCGAGATAGCTCCCTGCCGAACCTTTGTATTCCTTCATGAGCTTGAATACCTTATTCATAACAACCTTATTAAGGGTGGCGATCTTAACAATGCCATTGTTTTCGTGAACCAGATGATATCGCAGGAAGAACTCGACAGGCTCGCAAAATTTTTTAATAAGCAGCATATTGAAGTCAAGAAGGAAGGAATACTTAACACCCTCGATCTTCAATTCCATAACGAACCAGCCCGTCACAAGATGCTTGATGTCATTGGCGACTTGGCCCTGATTGGTGTTCCGTTAAAGGCACATATCATAGCCAATAAACCCGGACACTCCTCGAACGTGCAGTTTGCTAAACTTATCCGTAAGCATATCCGCAAGGTGTCTAAAACACCCCTGGCCCCTATCTATGACCCCAATAAACCTCCTCATTTCGACATCAATGATATCAAAAGAATACTCCCCCACCGTTCTCCTTTTTTGCTGATTGACAAAATCCTCGAGATTACCGAGACAGGAATCATCGGCGTAAAAAATGTGACGATGAATGAGCCATTCTTTGCAGGTCATTTCCCCGACGAGCCACTCATGCCCGGTGTTCTGCAGGTTGAAGCATTAGCCCAAACCGGAGGTGTTTTTGTACTCAATAGCGTTCCCGACCCCGAAAATTATATCACTTATTTCCTGAAGATTGAAAACGTCAGATTCCGTCAAAAGGTTGTACCCGGCGACACACTGGTTTTTAAACTTGAGTTGATATCAGCCTTACGCCGTGGTGTGTGCCACATGCGGGGCACTGCATGGGTCGGAAACAAGATTGTAACCGAAGCTGAACTAATGGCTCAGATCGTACGTATTCCGGAATAATTATCAAAACCTAAAATCATGAGCCAACCACTCGCTTATATACACCCTGAGGCTAAAATCGCAAAAAATGTTGTCATTGAGCCTTTTGCAAATATCGAAAAAGACGTTGAAATAGGCGAGGGTACATGGATAGGGTCTAATGTTACCATTATGGAAGGCGCAAGGATCGGGAAAAATTGCCGCATCTTTCCGGGGGCTGTCATCTCCGCCATCCCACAGGACCTGAAATTCGCCGGTGAGAAAACCATAGCAAGGGTAGGCGATAATGTAACAATCAGGGAGTTTGTGACATTGAACAGGGGCACCAAGGCCAGCTGGGAAACTGTAGTTGGCGACAATACCTTGCTCATGGCTTATGTGCATGTAGCCCACGATTGCATTATTGGCAAAGGCTGTATCCTTGCTAACTGCGCCCAACTGGCCGGCCACGTAGTCATTGGCGATTATGCGATACTTGGTGGCATCACAGCTGTTCATCAATTTGTTCGCATCGGTGCCCATGTGATGATCGCTGGGGGTTCCTTAGTAAGAAAAGATGTGCCACCCTTTACCCTGGCAGCCCGCGAACCTTTATCCTATACTGGAGTTAATTCCATCGGACTAAAGCGAAGAGGATTCACAAACGAACAAATCAATGATATCCAGGATATTTACCGCCTTGTATTTCTCAATAATCACAGCATATCGCATGCCCTTGGCATCATCGAAACCGAGCGACCATCCACACCTGAGAGAGACGAAATTCTTGCTTTCCTTAGCCAATCGAAGCGGGGAATCATGAAAGGATATTCAGGCAAAGACGAAGCCCTCGAAGACGATTAGCCCCCACCTTTACCCGATCATGTTTAGCCCGATAATCACCTTCTTCATCAATATCGGCGTAAAATTCAATAACACATTGACCTCTGCCGGCAT
>JAUXXY010000025.1 GCA_030684735.1 Bacteroidales bacterium
GTGGCGAGCAGATCGGGGTTTTGATCGGTGTTTGAATTTAAACGGTCTTTGTTACATGATAGAACGATCGCCAGCAAGGCAAGCCAAATTCCGATGATGGTGATTTTTTTTGTTTTCATGGCAAATTAATTTGATGATTTACAGATTGCGAATGTAATAAATTCTTTCGATCTATCAGAAATCAAAAATTGTTCAGAAAAAGTTTAACCATTATGATGAAATAAGTTTTCAGGTTTCGTTTGTTACAGTGGTGGCGATGATTTCGCTTTAGAGAGCTATCTGATAGCGGTATTTGCAGCGACTTGATCTTGCTATTTGTCCTCAACAATACACTTAGGCCGACAATAATTAAGAAAAATTTCGCCCGCAATGATGGTTTTATTCATTTTGTAATTACATTTGCAACTCAACTAACCAACACCTAATTAATTATGAAAAAAGTATTCTTAGGATTGGCATTGCTAACCATGCTGTTTGTTGGCGGATGCCAGAAGGAAGAAATAGCGGTTGATCAAGCGGATCAAGCCTTGGAACTGAAAAGCGGGGATATCATTCCCGGAAATTATGTTGTGGTGTATAATGAAACACCAACCATGCTACGCTCCATTACGGGCGATTACGAAAGCCGGGTTACTGCCATGAAAGCACAATCGATGAACATTTTTAGAGATGCCGGTATTGCTGCCGACGCCATCAAAATCGCGTATAGCGGGACAATCTATGGTGTTGCTGCCAAGCTTACTGCACAAGAGGTAAGGGCTTTGCAAAATGATAGGCGCATAGCCTACGTTGAACCTGATATTATTATTTCGTTGCCCGAGCTCAGGCAAGAATCTTTTGCTACGCCCGAAGCACAGACCACTCCCTGGGGCATCACCCGTGTTGGTGGTTTTGCTAATTACACCGGAACCAATCGGGCATGGATCATTGATACAGGCATTCAATCTAATCATCCCGATCTGAATGTGGATGTTGCTAACAGCAAGACTTTTGTACCCCGCTCGAAGAACTTTGAAGATGAAAACGGGCATGGCACCCATGTTGCGGGAACTGTAGCAGCTAAAAACAACGACATTGGCGTTGTTGGCGTTGCTGCCGGTGCTCCGGTTGTAGCCGTAAGGGTGCTCGACAGGAAGGGCAGCGGAGCCTATTCGACCATTATTGCTGGCGTTGACTACGTTGGCACAAAGGGTGTCGCAGGCGATGTAGCCAACATGAGTCTTGGCGGACCAGCATATACAGCCCTAGATGATGCTGTTAAAGCTGCAGCAAATAAAGGTATCAGGTTCACCCTTGCCGCAGGCAATGAAAGCCAGAATGCCAATAATGTTTCGCCCGCACGTGCATACGGCACAAATATTTATACCATTTCGGCCATGGCCACGGGCAACCTGTGGGCTTCGTTTTCAAACTTTGCCAATCCACCGATTGATTATTGTGCACCGGGGGTCTCGGTGTTATCATGCTGGATCAAGAGCACCTACAAATCAATCAGCGGAACCTCCATGGCTGCACCCCATGCTGCCGGTGTACTTTTATTAGGTAACCCAACAACTGACGGGTATGTGCAAAACGATCCTGATGGCACTCCCGATCCCATCATCCACCGCTAAGACATTCAGAACTTAAAATCAAAAACAAGTTACTTGCAGAAGGTAGCTTGTTTTTTTTAACCATTTCTATTCCGGAGGTAAAAGCCTGGTTCACCGGGTGATGGTATGAATTTAGTTTACCGGATAATTATTTTCCTGGTCACCACACGGCCATCTTTCAGAATCATCTGAATCAGATGCAACCCTGCTGAAATCTGAGAAATTTCGATGATCAAAACATCATTTTTCATTTTAACCTGATAATTTGACACTTCCCTTCCATCAGGAGTGAACAGGGAGATGTATTCCACAAGGATAGTACCGATGAATTCGATATAAATAATCTCCTTTGCAGGATTGGGATAAATGCGTGAAATCATTTCAATGTCGGGAACTCCGTCAGGTGTGGCCCATTGGTTCTTTAGCTTTTCAACCTGGGCAACCGGAATATCCTTATCCCACAACTTTACTTCATCCACACTTCCACGAAGCGCATACTGGGTTTCAACATTGTCCATCCGTCCGATGGTAAAGGGTTTAGTTGAGGGTAGAATGGCTCCTGAAAAGGCTTTAAATGTATCCAGAACACCATCCAGATAAAGTTCCATTGAATAGCCTGTATAAAGTGCGGTAACATGGTAATAACGATTCAGATCAATGTGTGCTGAGGCGTCAAGGTCGGCAACGCCGGCGTTAGTTTTTACGGTCCACCGCAGCCGGCCTTCGGGCGTAATGGATAGCTTATATCGCTGCTGCCACGATCCGTGCGAGATGATAAACCTTTCGGAACCCAGTAGTTCGCATTTCACCCAGCAGCTCAGGCTCACGGCATCAACGAAATTCAAGTCAACGTGATTTTCGGTATAGATAATATTTTGTCCTGAGGTAAACCTGTAAGCCAGCAATGGCATACCACGTGCATCTGCAGTTTTGGTTACGCCGGATACGGTGGCGTGGAACCGGTCGGCAGCAGCGTTGCGATTATCTGTATCAAAGGGATACCAGATCAGCGGAGATTGAATGGCTAAGCTGGTATCTTTTACCAGCACCCCAGCCGATACCGTGGTGGAAAGCATATCCTGATTGATAACCTGCACCGTGATGTTACCCACAACCGGCGTTATCGGGGCCTGCCAGCTTACGGAAATTCCTGTGTTTTGGTTTAAAACGCCTGTTGAAGCGCTCCAGTTATATTCAAGAATTTCACCCGGCGCCGGTTCAACAAGCGCTGTAAAGGTGTTTTGGTCACCTGTTACTGTGTATTTTGAACCGGCCTGTATACCATGCACCACGGGTGGTATAGGAATGTGCTCAACTACCTGTAAGTGCAACGTATCTTCGGCGATCTGACCATTGGCGCTAATCCTGCATTTAAGAATAATTTGCGCAGGCAACCCCGGCGCAGCAAGGACTGCCTGCGATTGGATCTGGCCTCCGATCAATACTTCATCCATAAACCACTCAAATTGCACCTGGTCGCCAGGGTTGATATTTCCTGGTTCGCAATAAGCTGTGAACACCGAATTTGTGATGACCGGGTTCTGACCGGTCGAGATGGATTTTATGCGGAGGTTTACAGAATAATCATACTGATAATGATAGTCGAGTATATCATCGCCGGCATACAACCTGCCATCGCTGGCCTGAAGTTCTATGCCTGCTGAATAAAGCCTGATCAACCTTACTTCCCCGGCTGGTAAAGTTAACTGAATGGACCCTGAGGCCTCTGGAAACAATATGGTCTCGGTGATGGCATCGTAAATCCCGAAGGTGCCTGCTGGCAGTTCAACGTTAACCTGTTTATTGGTCTGCGTTGGGTTAAAATACAGGTAAGAAACCAGGGAATTATCCCCGTAAAAATCGGTTTTATTGAGGTCTATCTGTAGGATTTCAGGTGTATCGGTAGGATTGATTACGGCAGCCAAATATCCAACACTGGAACCACTGTAAAGCGACAGATTTGTAGCAGCCCAGCCGCCCTGGATTGCGTCGCCGGTGGCAAACGGTGTTTTACCCAGCCACACTTCTTTCATTGATTCATAGGGGATGCAAGCCGACGGGTCGTTAGCTGAAGCCCATACATAGGAATCCTGATTTGTTTGTGGAAGGGCATTCCAGTAAAACAGGCGGCTGGCATTGGCAACATTCAAAAGCCATTTGGCAATGGCACGCGCATAGCGCTTGTCGTATTTGGGGAGAGGGGCCAGCGCAGCAGCTTGCTGAAACCCGTTCATCACAAAAGCGTAATCGTTGCCACCATCGTTGGCTTCGCCGATCAGACCTGATACATCATATCCGCCCCAGGTTCCCACAATAGCACCCCAGCCACGCAAAGCCCCACGATTGAAGCACCAGTCTAGCAGCTTCTGCAGTGGGTAATTTGTGCCTTCAACAGCATTCATGCGGGCTGCAACAAGTGTTCCGTAAGGTAGCTGAAGCTCGTAGGATGGATTGGTCTCAAAAGCTGCCAAAAAATCCATTGCAAGCTGGGCTCCTTCGAAGTATTTTCTATTGCCGGTTTCGAGGTAAGCGTTATAAAGCAGCCAGGCAAGGCTTCCGGCTGATTCCGGCTCGGGAACGCCGGTTGTAAGCGGCCGACCTGTGGCCAGGTTAAAAGCGCGATAATTCATGTTGGGAATTGCCCAAGGGGTAGTGCTGCCACCCAACTGTTTTACACAATAAAGCCAGCGGTCGGCAACGGTAGTAAACTGGCTGCCGAATTCAGGAGCACCATCTGGATACAATGACTTTAATTGATAAAAGTAAACGTTGGGCATTAAATCGTACCACCAGTCGCTGCCTGATGTTGTTGAATAATTATTTAAGTAAACATCCTGACCGTTTTGCAGATTGAAAAAATCTTTAGATTTGGCTACCCAGTTCATTCCGTTCTGATTGCTTTTGTCAACCCCAGCGAGGCTTGCCCCTACTATAGCGGGCAATATATTGATGGCCTCCGCCTGATTGGTATGGTCGACAGCGCCAACGTACGAATCTAGAAAGAGTGGCGTATTGTCGGGATAGTTAAATTGTCCCTGTGTCCCCAGGCGCGACAACGGCAGGTACTGGCCTGTTTTATTTAGGTCAAAAACAAAGCTGTCGTAATTGTGAGTCACAGTGTTCCAGTTCCTGATTTGTAAGGGAACTGGTAAATCAGGCATTTGACCTATGCGGGAAATATTTACCTGCCCGGGTTGTGCTAACACCGGCAGCGAAATGAGTATGAGCGCGAGATTCAGAAGTGGACGTTTCATCGTAATAATTTTTAATTACAGAGATCCTTGGGTAACAGCATCAGACTTACTCGTCCATTGCAGCAGTTCTCCGGCTAATGCTTGTAAATCAAAAATTCATTGGTTTTTAATTCTGCTTTGCCTAAAATGAGTTCTGCTTGAAGGGGGAGTTCAATATTTATTTCTTCACCAAAGTTAACAATTACTGTAATTCTTTCTTCGGCATAAGAGCGGGTAAAGAGTATCCTGCCATCGTGGTGTTCAAGCCTGTCATAGTTCCCGTATTGAAGGGCTTTCTCGCTGTTCCTTATGGCTATCAGGGTTTTATAGGTATTCAAGATTGAGCTTTTCGGCTGTAAGTACCACTGAACATTAACATTCCCGAAGTTCTCATGAATCTTTATCCAGGGTTTGCATGAGGAGAAACCGGCATTGGTGCTTTCGTCCCATTGCATGGGGCTGCGCGACTTGTCCCTGTTGTGTTTATTACCTTCTGTAAGCGCTTCTTCAGGTGTTTTGCCAGCACGCAATGCCAGATGGTACTGTGTTTTCCCCTGGATATCCACTATTTCATTAAATGATGTGGCTTCGATGTTCTGCATTCCGATCTCTTCTCCGCAGTAGATAAAAGGAACCCCTTTTGCCGTAAGCATAAGTGCAGCAAGAGCTTTGGCCTTTTCAGGTTTCCCCCCCGCAAGGCGATCCATCAGCCGTGGCATATCGTGACTCCCAAAAAACAGGGTAGGATAATCACTCATACATTCCTCCATGCTTTGAAGCTCATTGAAAATACATTCAGCAGAGAATTCAGGGATACTCCCAAAATTAAAATTGAAAACTACATCCATCAAGGCAGGGGCCTGGTATTGAATAAGCACCTCTAGTTTATCACTACCAATTTCTCCCACAACAAACCTGTTTTCGTATTCACTGATAGTAGATTTTATAATCCTCATGGCCTTGCCTACACCAAGCTGACCGATGTCAAATTTATGTTCCTGCCTTCCATCTTTCACCGGGTTATCTACTGTAATCCCATCCGTTGTCAGGAAGTCTATCACATCCAGCCTGAAGCCGTCAATGCCTATGTCAAGCCAAAAACGGAGCACTTTTTGAATTTCCTCCACTACCATAGGGTTGGACCAGTTGAGATCGGCCATCCGCGTATCAAATTTATGGTAATAATACTGATTTGTGAGGGCGTCGAGCTCCCATGCTCCTCCCCCGAAAAATGATTCCCAGTTATTGGGCTTATCGCGCCATATATAAAAATCACGGTAAGGATTATCCAGGGATTTCCGCGATTCCTTAAACCATCTGCAATCGGTTGAAGTATGGTTGACCACCATATCCATAATTACCTTAATCCCTCGCCGGTGCGTTTCATTCAAAAAGGTACAGAAGTCATCCATGTTGCCATAAACAGTATCAATCTGATAATAATCGGCAACATCATAACCATTATCTACTTTGGGCGATTTCAGGAAAGGGGTTAACCATATCCCTTTGATCCCCAGCGACTGCAGATAATCTAACCTAGTAGTCATTCCCACGAAATCGCTGTACCCATTGCCATCACTATCCTGAAAAGACGGCATATAAATCTGGTAAAATACTGATTCTCTCCACCATTGCGCCTGTGCTGTTAACTGCCCCTGTTGTGCAGCGGCAGTTAATGAGCTGAGGATAAGCAAATACTTCAGGATATTGCGAAACATGGTACTTTGTTTGAAACAGAATAAAAATCTCAGGTGATTCAGGAATTAATGATTTTACAGTATCCGTTTTAAAAGAACTATTACACAGTGGGTTTAAAGCGTTTATGTAGAAATAGGAAGGCTCAATTTCCTGCCAATCGCTCGACAGGAACCATTGAGCCTTACCCTTTAACACACATTAGTAATTAAACCAAACTAACCAATTATGGTTTTTCGTCGTTGTAAAGTTTAGAAACCTGACCATCAGTCAATGCGATGTTGTAGATTTTTAGCTCATCAATGGCACCTTTGAAGTAACCATGGTTATCGGCAGTTGCCCAAGACATGTTGGCGGCAACTTCTGCATCTGTGGCCACGCAACCAATAATAAACGGCTGGGGAGCGGGATTGGTAAGGGTTTGAATGAGTGGTGCGATACCTTTGGTTGCCTCAGTCCACGTTTTGGTCAGTGTACCATCAACGTAGAATTTCAACTCCTTGGTCGTTCCATTTAACGTAATCACAATATGATTCCAAAAGCCGGCTCTAATAGAGTGATCCATTTCATTATCGGCATTGATAATTGGGTCAACCGCCTTTGTTGATTTATAGGTAAAAAATGGTTTTCCACCGCCCTGGGTCTGCAGTTTATATCCCTGCCAATAGTTCTGTGAAATGATATAGTTGTGCTCATACAATTCGGTAGGCTTAATCCATACTGAAATTGATATGTCAACAGGAAGGAAGCTGGTTGTGTAAGGAACCTGAAGGTTTGCTCCTTTATTCAATAAAACAGCGTTTCCGCCTTTTACGCCTGTAACCCAGGTGGGCAACATAGCATCAGCACCCAATAGAGCAACATTTCCTTTGACAAAGGTTGCTACATGTTTAACGGTTGAGAAGGCTGTAGCTGTAGTTCCGGTTCCTTCATCGAAGTGCCAGCCTGCATTTAGATTCAGCGCTTCATTAATGTAACCGTATGCCTGCGACCTAAAAGTGGCCATGGCTTCGGTAAGTTGAGTAACCAGGTTATTGATCTCTACCTGTGTTAGTTTAGTGGCGGCAGCAGTTTTCACGGTCGCTAAAACAGCCTTGAAGTTATCAATGGCTGTTTGAGGATAAGCGGATGGGGTTGCTCCGGCGGCAAGAACATCAGCCTGCACAATTAAAGCGTTGAGAGCGGTTTTATCACCTTCAACGATTGGGTCATCTTTTTTGCACGATCCAAGGATCATTACTGAACTTACGATTAACATAAGCAGCAAAGTTTGCAGTTTCATCAGATTTTTCATAATTTTTGGTTTTTAATTGGTGATTGATTAAGGTGAATTTATATATTGATTTTACGGATTTATAGCTTGGTTTGCATCTATCTCTGCTTGTGGAATCGGAAAATGCCGTTTGGTTTCATAATTGAAATCAGTTCCAAGCGCCGCTTCTGCAACAGCTTTTCCCCAGCGCACCAAGTCGAAATAGCGGTGAAACTCCTGAGCAAGTTCAACCCTTCGCTCTTTTTGAATAGCTGTTCTTAGCAGGTTCTGTTCTGAAGTAGTGATGTTTGCAAGCAGGTCATCGGGCGGAGTTCCGTTGAAACTTGCCCGGGCACGTTGTCTCACTTTATTGAGGTTTGCTTTTGCCGAATCGGCTTTGTTTATTTCGTTAAATGCCTCTGCTTTCATCAGCAGA
>JAUXXY010000030.1 GCA_030684735.1 Bacteroidales bacterium
GATTGGCAAAGAAATTGAAAATGGGATTGAGGGCATTGTGATCGGTCATGGTACCGATACGCTTCACCACACGGCAGCTGCCCTCACATTCATGGTTCAAAACCCGCCTGTGCCCATCGTCTTGGTGGGATCGCAACGCTCGAGCGACCGCCCCAGCTCCGATGCTGCCTTAAACCTGATGCATGCTACGACTGCTGCAGGTCATGGCGACATAGCCGAAGTGATGGTGAGTATGTTTGGACCAACAAGTGACGAATATGGCTTCCTGCACCGCGGTACCAGGGTTCGCAAGATGCATTCATCCTACCGTTCCACCTTCCGCACTTTGGGCGACACTCCCTTGGCCACGGTTACACGGCAAGGAGTCAAACCGATAAAACTCATCTACAACCACCGTCGTAAAGATCGCACCGTCAGTGTATTTCCATTTTTTGAAGAAAAAGTTTCGATCATTTACTACTATCCCAATATGCAACCAGATATCATTGACAGCCTTGTGGACCATGGCTACAAAGGCATTGTGATCGCTGGCACGGGGTTGGGCCATGTGAATAAGCCACTCTACCCGGCCATTGAGAGGGCGGCGGCCAAAGGGGTGGCAATATTTATGACAGTTCAAACATTGTGGGGCTATGTGCATATGTTTGTCTACGATACCGGCCGCGACCTGATGGCCAAAGGAGTGATCCCTGCCGAAAACATGCTCCCCGAGGTGGCTTACATCAAGCTGGGATGGGCGCTGGGTCAGACAAACGACCTGGAAAAGGTGAAAGAGATTATGCTCACTCCCGTAAACGACGACATCACCCTGCGCGAACCCTACAACGGATACCTGATCTACCAGGGTGGAGTGCCCGAGGTGGAAGAGTTTATTCGGAAAGTACATAAGTAGCCCATTCAGGTTGAAGAGCTGAAGGATGTAGCTGATTAATTGCTGTTTGATATCTTTGTGTTAACTTTGTTCGGTTAATAAGATATTTTCTATGCCCAAGGTACTGATTGTTGATGATGATTCTACATTTTGCCTGATGCTGAAAACATTCCTCAGCAACAAGGGTTATGAGGTGAAGGAGTTTTTCAGCGCCAACGCCGGCCTGAAAGCCTTACGCGAAGAACAATTCGACATTGTGCTCACCGACTACCGCTTACCTGATAAAGATGGTATTGAGTTGTTAAAGGAAGCTAAGGCTTTAAACCCCCACTTGCCGGTGATCCTGATGACCCGCTACGCCGACATCCGCACTGCTGTTCATGCCATGAAGCTTGGCGCACATGAATATGTTGCCAAACCTATCAACCCTGATGAGATACTGCTCACTATAAGCCAGGCCTTGAGCTTGAAAAGTAAATCAGGTGTGCATCAAGATCATGCAGCCCTCGCGAGGAGGAATGGATTCAACGAGTTCAGATTCATCGAAGGACAGAGCGCCAGTGCCCAACACATCATGAAGTATGTTGAACTTGTTGCTCCAACCGATATTTCTGTCATCATCCTGGGCGAAAGTGGTACTGGTAAGGAATATGTGGCCAGGATGATCCATATCAAGAGCCGTCGTAACAACAAACCTTTTATGGCCGTTGACTGTGGAGCCCTGTCGAAGGAGCTGGCTGGAAGCGAACTATTCGGGCATATGAAAGGCTCATTCACCGATGCCCACACCGACAAGGAAGGGCAGTTTCAAATGGCCAACGGAGGTACCCTCTTCCTGGATGAGATAGGCAACCTGTCGTATGAGATTCAGTTAAAACTGCTACGTGCTACGCAGGAAAAGAAGGTTCGCCGCATTGGCGGTACCCGCGATATTGACATTGATGTGAGGATCATTGTGGCTTCGAACGAAGACCTGCAGCAAGCCGTGCGCAGGGGTGCTTTCCGCGAAGATCTTTATCACCGCCTCAACGAGTTCCGCATTGAAGTGGCACCCCTGCGCCAGCGTCACGATGATATCAGTCTTTTTGCATATTATTTCCTTGAGCTATCGAACCGCGAACTCAACCGCAAGGTGAAAACTATTGATGATGAGGTGATGCAGCGTTTTCTGGAATATGCCTGGCCTGGCAATATCAGGGAACTAAAAAATGTGATCAAACGGGCCGTGTTACTCAGCCTTGGCGACACCATCACCCTCGACACCCTACCCTCCGAAATGGCACTGTCCAAAAGTCCTGGTCATCCTATAACGCCTGCATTTGGCACCACCGACCTCAAAGCCATCAGCGAAATCAATGAACGCAACATTATCACCCAAACACTTGAGAAAGTGCACTACAACAAAACCAAAGCTGCAAACCTGCTTAACATTGACCGCAAGACACTGTATAACAAAATGAAACAGTATAACATCGAAGGATAGTAAATCGCGGTCCTTGCCTTCCTGTAACTTTCTTTCCTCTCTCACCGTCGTATATGCGTAACTTTGGAGATTAAATTGTTACGATGAACGCAGCTGAATTTAACCTGTGTGTAGATAATCATGCTGATGGGGTGTATCGCTTCATCCTCAAAAGTTTGGGCGATAAAGAGCTGGCACGTGATGTGGTGCAGGAAGCTTTCACCCGCTTGTGGGAACGCCACGAGGAAGTGAACAACGAAAAGGCCAAGTCTTATCTTTTCACCACCGCTTATCACTATATGATTGACACAATCAGGAAAAACAAGAAACAAGCGAAACTCGAAGATTATCACACAATAGACCTTAGTGTTGAACCAAGCCATGTAGACCTGAAAGAGATACTCAACCAAGCCGTGGAAAAACTACCTGAAATACAGAAAACCGTCGTTTTGCTACGCGATTACGAAGGCTATAGCTACGAAGAAATCGGTCAGGTAACCGGGCTGAACGAATCGCAAGTGAAAGTGTATATATATCGTGCCAGGCTATCTTTGAAAAACTATATCGGTTGTTTGCAAAATGTAATATAAAAAAGTATGATCATCAACCAGTATAACTACGAAGCATTTTTCCTCGATTATCTCGAAGGAAGGCTCGATAAGCAGCAAACCGCTACCCTTGAACTCTTTCTGGAGTCTAACCCTGGTTTGAAAGCAGAGCTGGAAGACATTGAAATGATAATACTCAACCCCGACACCACCATCCACTTCGCATTCAAACAACAGATGAAAAAGCATGTGATTGTGCCATTTTCTGTAGTGAATGAAATGAACTTTAATGATTATTTCATCGCTATGGCCGAAGGTGATCTCTCAGAAGATGAGCAGTCAAGCGTTGCCCAGTTTTTAAATCTGAATCCATCATTGCAAAAAGAATATGAGCTAATAAAACAATGCCGGCTTAAGCCCAACCATACCATTTCCTACCCTTCAAAACAGGAGTTAAAGAAAAAAAAACTGGCCTTTATACCCTTGCGCGAAAGCTTCTTCATCTTTGCTGCTGCCGCTTCAGTGGCATTACTTATTGGCCTTTTCCGGATTTTCGACCCCATTGTGGTTAAAGAAATACCGATAGCGCAAAGCATTGAACAAACAGTATTGCAGCCTCAGGAAAACTTAGTACATAAAAGTGTTTTAGCTGAAGTAATTGCCGATCCCGTGAACAAACCTATAAGGCATAAAAAAACACCTGTTATAGAATTACCGGCCATAAAGAGAATCAGAATACCACCCATCAGCGAGACCTTTTCTCCAATAAGGGCAACATCATTGCAAATAAATTCTGCTCTTGCCAATAATCAACATGCCAGGGCAATCGGCAATGAAATGCGGCAGGATGTGTCGCGCTACTATGGTGATATTGCTATGGCTCAGAATATGCGCTACTACGAACCTACCCTCGAAGACAAAGCCAGGGGTAGCCTGCTGCAAAAAGGATCGGCGCTGGTGCTGGGAATTTTCAAACCCGAAGATTCGCAAATTAATCTCGACCCTCAGCGTATCAACTGGTGGGAGGTGGCTGATGTCGGCATCAACGGATTTTCGCGACTATCCAGCTCCAGCCTGACATTCAGTAAAGAAACTGACCAAAGTGGTGAGGTGAAGACTTTTGCCTTACAAAGCAACAGCATCAATATCAATCGCACCGCGCACAGAGCAAAAGATTAGAATCCCTGTAACAAAAGTTTCTTTTTGTTCGTCATAAAAGCAACAAAAACCAAAAAATTTAATTATGAAAACTTTGAACACTTTGAAGAGAATGGGAATCGTGGCCTTCATGGCTGCTTTTACCATTGTACTATGCGATCAGCTGAGCGCCCAAACGGTTAAAGGCAATAAGACCGTGACAATTGAAGAGTATAATGTGGGTAGTTTCGACGCCATTGAAGTAGGCAGCGCCTTTAATGTGGTTTTAAGAAAAGGTGATACACCTTCAGTAAAAATTGAAACCGACGAAAACCTGCAAAAACAAATTACCTTGAAGGTGAAAGAAAAAACCCTTTCCATCGGATCGAAAGGAATGAACAATCCAACCAAGCTCAATGTGTTTGTTACCTTCACCGAGCTGAGGTCGTTAGATTTGAACGGCGCAGCCAACCTAAAAAGTGAAAGCCCTATTGAATCGGCGAGGTTCGATCTCGATATTTCCGGTGCAGCCAAAGCCAATCTTGACATAAACGCCACACTATTGAACACCGATGTATCGGGGGCAGCCAACATCACTTTGAGGGGCAGGACAGAAACACACAAAGCCGAAGTGAGTGGGGCAGCCAATCTCGATGCGTTGATGCTCATTACCAAAAACACGAACATCGAAGTAAGTGGTGCAGCCAAAGCTAAGATCACTGCTACCGAAAACATCAATTCGGATGTGAGCGGCGCAGGGAGCCTGTATTATTTTGAAAACGAAGGCCTGCAAAAAATGAAACAGCAGGGCAAGGCAATCATCTCTATCAAAGGTGGGATCACTGAAGAAAAGCTACGCTTACTCGAAGTAACCGAAAATGGAGACTCAACCCGTGTGAAGATTGGCAACATAGAGATCGAAGTGTATGAAGGCGACACCACCACCATCACCATCGGTTCGAAAAAACTACAGATTGACGAAAGCGGAAACATCAAGCTTAAAAAAGATAAACAGCCTAAGTTCAACGGGCATTGGGCTGGCTTTCTCATGGGAATAAACGGACTACTCACCGAAAAGGGAGAGATTGACATGCCTGCTGGATATGAATTTCTCAACATCCGTTACGAAAGGTCCATCAACTATCAACTTAACCTTTTTGAGCAGAATTTGCCCCTTGCCAGCAACAAGCTTGGCTTGGTTACCGGTTTAGGGTTTGAATGGAATAAATACAGGTTCGACAAAGACAATGTGAAACTCTTACGCAACACCCCTACCCTACAAGCCCAATTCCCCGACGATAAGAACTACACCAAGAGCAAGTTCGTTGTAACTCACCTGAACATCCCTTTAATGATTGAGTTTCAGACGAATGCCAAGAACAAGATCAACAGTTTCCATATTGGGGTCGGAGTTCTCGGAGGATTAAGAATCGGATCATACAACAAGCTGGTTTACGAAAATGGCAAAACCCAAAGTGAAAAGCAACGCGATGACTTTCATATAAACCCCTTTAAAGCTGATGCCCTGCTCAGGTTAGGCTGGGGCAAGATAAACCTTTACGGAACGTATGCGCTGACGCCGATGTTTCGCAACAATAAAGACCACCCCGAACTTTACCCGTTTTCGGTGGGCTTGAGTTTGCTCGCGTTTTGAATACGGGTAATTTAATCTCCCCGGGCTGCCTCAACAAGGGCAGCCTTTTTTGATTGTAATCAGTGTAGCATTGCTAACTTTGCCGGCTCATATAAAAAACGACACTCATGCAATTGTATATTCCTAAAAACTATCATTCGGCACTTGATGTCAATCAAACCGAACAAGCCATAAAACTCATCAAGGATTTTTTTCAGATGAATCTTGCTTCTGAGCTTCGTTTGCGGCGTGTTACGGCTCCCATCATTGTTAAAAAGGGAACCGGCGTAAATGATGACCTCAATGGAGTGGAACGCCCTGTTACATTCCCTGTAAAAGAGTTGAACGATGAGCAAGCCGAAATAGTTCAGTCGCTTGCAAAGTGGAAGAGGATGGCACTTGCTGACTTGGGTATTCCCGAAGCTTGGGGTATCTACACGGATATGAATGCCATCCGGCCCGACGAGGAGTTGAGTAATATCCACTCGCTTTACGTTGATCAGTGGGACTGGGAACTGGTGATAAACGCCAGTAACCGGAATATTGAATTCCTGAAGAAGATCGTTAGAAAAATATACTCTGCATTGATCCGGACTGAAAACTATGTAAATGAACATTACAAGGAAATTAAGCCATTGCTTCCTGAAGACATCACATTTATACATGCCGAAGACCTTGCAGCCAGGTATCCATCGCTAACTCCACGCGAGCGCGAAACAGAAGTTGCCAAAGAATATTTAGCAGTATTTATTATTGGAATTGGTAGTGTGATGCCCAACGGCGAGATGCATGATGGCCGCGCTCCCGACTATGACGATTGGTCAACCCCCAGCTCAGATGGCTATACTGGCTTGAATGGGGATATTATTATTTGGCATCCAGTGATTGAAAACTCATTCGAGATTTCTTCGATGGGCATAAGGGTTGACAAAGAAGCGCTTTTGCGACAATTGAAAATAAGAAATGCCGAAGATCGCCAGCAATTAATGTGGCACCAACTTCTGCTGAACGACGAACTGCCGCTCTCAATAGGTGGCGGAATAGGCCAATCACGACTGTGTATGTATTTTCTGCGAAAAGCACATATCGGTGAGATACAGGCAAGTATCTGGCCCAACACGATGAAAGAAATTTGCAAGCAAAATCGGATACATATTTTGTAAACCTGAGCTTGATATGGTTCAGGATAGCACAAAGGTTATAGTTATGCACAAGCGGAAAACAGGCAACGACACTGCAAAATAACAATGAAATGGAATATTAAACTTGAAATAAAAAACCTGACAGAAGAATTGACTGCCCGACACTCATTGCCGACCCGAATGTGTTTTAATTTTTTTATCCCACCGCACAAAAATTTTGAAATTCAACAGCCAACGCACATTACACACATTTGCAAGTCGTACAATATCAGCTTGCAAACCAAAACTTGCAGAAGAGTGCAATTTTTCTGCCCGCAAATGGAGAACAATATCTATATTCGTATTTTAAATTCTAAATTATAAAGTGAAGAAACTATCAGACATACCCGATATTGACAAACCACGTGAAAAACTTGCTTCACGGGGTGTTCAGTCATTATCAAGCCATGAGTTGCTTATGGTTTTATTGGGTAGTGGACTACCAGGCAGAGATGTTTCAACCCTTGCAACAGACATTTTGAAAGTAATCGAAGCTGAAAAAGACAATATCACTTTAGAGAAACTCACAAGAATACAAGGCATTGGCAAAGCCAAAGCAGGTCAAATACTTTCTGCATTTGAATTAGCCAAACGCTATTTAATTAAAGAAGACAAAAAAATACACAATACTGACGATATACTTGCATTGGTGCAAGACATTCGAGATAAAAAGCAAGAATATTTTATCACCATAACTCTAACAGGTTCATCAATTCTTATTGAAAAGCGAGAAGTATTTAAAGGAACAATAAATTTTAGTGTAGTCCATCCAAGAGAAATTTTTGCTGATGCTATTTCTGACAGAGCAGCAGGAATTATTTTTGTTCACAACCATCCAGCCGATGATGCACAGCCATCAGGAGCAGATATTAAATTGACTAAACAACTATGTGATGCCGCAAAAATATTAGGCATTCAAGTAGTTGACCATATTATTGTAACAAAAAAAGATTATTATAGTTTCCTAAATGAAGGAATGTTGAATAAATAAATGAATATGAAATTAACACAACACGAGATAAACGACCTAATAGAGCGATTACAGAAAGGTGAAACACTACCTGACGATTATAAATACAAACTTTTTCCTGTAAAGCAAAAGGAATATGAGTTGGTGTATGGTGGCAAAATGCGTAGGGAAGATATTTTAGCAAATGAAGATGGGGTATTTCCTGTTCCTTTGCAAATACAGAAAATATATAACGGTAAAAGAGAACAATGGAAAGATGGTTGGAGAAACATAATTGTCTTTGGCGATAATTTACAATTTCTCAAAACAATTTATGAGAACAAAGATCCTCTTATTAAAAATAAAGTAAAAGGAAAAGTAAAACTCATTTACATTGACCCACCATTTGGCACAGGTGATGAATATGATGGGAATCAAGGGCAGAAAGGATATTCAGCAAAAACAAAAGGTGCTGAATTTGTAGAGTTTTTAAGAAGAAGATTGATTGTGGCAAAAGAAATCTTAGCTGAAGATGGAAGTATTTTCGTTAGACAAGATTACCACTTCGGTCATTATGTTAAACTTGTGCTTGATGAAGTTTTTGGAAAACAAAGATTTATAAATGATTTTGTTGTTAATCGTATTTCAAAAAAAGGGTTTGCAAACAGAACTTCTTTCAAACCTTTAAAATACCCTGTCTCTAATGATTATGTTTTCTGGTACGCAAAAACGGATAATTATTATTTCGATATCTATAAAAAATTTATAGGTAAAAGTAAAGAAAAATGGCATTCAATGGATGTAATGGATGTAAATCCAAAGCCAAGACCAAGAAAAATTTTGGGCAAAGAAATGATTGCACCTTTCGGCAGAAAATGGATGTATAGTCAGGAAAATATTTATATAATGGAAAAGCAAGGTTTAATAAGGTTAAATTCTAAAGGAACACCTCAATATAAAGTCAGAAACCAAGAATTTGAATTATTAGATACAAACTGGTCAGACATTGCAGGTTATTCGTTTAGTACCGGTTATCCTACTGAGAATTCTGAAGAACTATTGGAACGCATAATCAAATCAACTACGAAAGAAGGCGACATCGTTTTAGATTTTTTTGGTGGTTCAGGAACAACCGCAGCAGTAGCAGAAAAATTAAATCGCAAATGGATTACTTGCGATATTGGTAAACTTGCTTTCTATACAATTCAAAAAAGATTACTGAATATTGAAAGCAGTAAGTCAATAGAAAATCCAAAACAAAAATACGGAAAGCCTTCAAAGAGTTTTGTTTCGGTAAATACAGGACATTACGACCTTGCAAAAATCTTTGAACTAAAACAACAAGAATATTCTGAGTTTGTAATGAACTTGTTTGAAGTTGAGCCAAAGAAAAAAACAATCAGCGGAATTCAAATTGATGGTGAAAAAAAAGACGGTTACAATGTAATCCTCTGGCAATACTGGAAATTTAAAGAAAGCACCGTTGATGAAGATTATTTACATGACTTGCATAGCCATATTGGTGCAAAAGCAGGCAAGAGAGTTTATATT
>JAUXXY010000031.1 GCA_030684735.1 Bacteroidales bacterium
AGCATGGGAAAAGGCTCGCAATGGGTTCAACAAGAAAATCAATTGGCAGTTCACCACGGACAAGGCCCGTATCAAACTGAGAAGACTTTATCCGTCATATGACCGTTGACATGACACTAGGAAAATGCAGCAAATACATAATAATGAACTTTGACCACAAAAAAGTTCCTGAGATCATCCAGCAAGTACCTACTGATAAGCTGCTACTAATAGACTGGGATATTCACAGCCGTCCTGAATATTCCTACGTGCGTCAGGATTTTGGCCAACCTGTTTATGATTCTCTCGTTGAGAATATAGATCTTGTTCGAAAGTATGAAAGGTTTATTTATCTCTATCCTGAGTTCACCTATCACCCAAAAACCTCGCAGTCCTATTTCACCAAATTTCTTGATGATCAACAGCTTAATGGTTTTGTGATGACAAATTACAAGGATTTCAAAGCAATCAAAGGCGATTTGTATTTGTTGGTCAGCGATCGCACCCTGGCACGTTTTCTTGATCAGTGTTCGGAAAAGAAGCTTGAGCCTGGTGTTGACATAGGTGTGATCTCATATAATGAAACTCCTATGAAAAAATATGTTAAAAATGGTATAACAGTTCTCTCAACCGACTTTGAGCTGCTCGGCAAAAAAGCAGCAGAGTTTGTCAGAACTGGACAACCAATGAAATATACAGTTCCGACACGTTTAATACTAAGGAACTCAACGTAGAATTCAATGCACACAAGTAATTGATCATCTCTGCTACTAACAAAACAAAATTCTTATGTACTTATTAGGTTTTGATATAGGAAGTTCCTCTGTAAAAGTATCAATCATTGATGGCAGCAACAGTAAGTGTATTGCATCTGCTTTCTACCCAAAGCAAGAAATGAAGATTACAGCCCTGCAGCCCGGTTGGGCAGAACAAGAACCTGAATTATGGTGGACCAATCTCAAACTTGCCTTGGCTGAGGTTTTAGGCATTTCACGGATAAGCCCTGCTGATATCTTTTCAATAGGAATTTCCTATCAGATGCATGGCTTGGTTATGGTTGATAAATGCTTTAAAGTAATAAGGCCATCCATCATTTGGTGCGACAGTAGGGCTGCACATATAGGAGATGAGGGTTTTTATAGCATTGGAGAGGAGCGCTGCCTTTCAAACCTCCTTAACTCTCCAGGTAACTTTACAGCTTCTAAGCTTAAGTGGGTTAAAGACAACGAACCCGATCTTTTCGCTCGAATATATAAAATCATGCTTCCAGGTGATTATATTGCAATGAAACTTACCGGTGAAATCAAAACTACAGCGAGTGGATTATCTGAAGGTATCCTCTGGAATTTCAAAGAAAATGATATTGCTGACCTGATTCTTGAGCATTACGGGATTAGCCGCGATCTTATTCCGGAAATCGCACCCACTTTCTCGGTTCAGGGAACAATGACATCCGAGGCAGCAAGAGAACTTGGACTAGTGCCTGGCATAAAAATCAGTTACAGAGCAGGCGATCAACCTAATAATGCCCTATCACTCAATGTATTGAATCCAGGAGAAGTTGCAGCAACGGCTGGCACATCTGGAGTGGTTTATGGAGTAAGTGACCAATTAAAATATGATTCTTATTCGCGCGTCAACACATTCGCACATGTAAATCATAAACCCGGTAACAATAGGCTCGGGGTGCTTTTATGTATCAATGGCACAGGTATACAGAATGCATGGATGAAGAGAACGCTGGGCACAAAGGCTTATTCGTATGAAGCGATGAATAAGATGGCTTCCAATGTTGCAATTGGTTCTGAAGGAGTTTGTGTCCTGCCTTTTGGCAACGGAGCTGAAAGAATGTTACGGAACAAAAATATTGGTTCTCAGATTTCAAGCTTAAATTTCAACATACATAACGAATGGCACCTCTATAGAGCAGCTCAGGAAGGCATTGTATTTTCTTTCTTCTATGGAATGAACATCATGAAGAACATTGGCATTGATACCCACGTTATTCGTGCCGGCAAAGCCAATATGTTCCTTAGCCCTGTTTTCCGAGATACGCTTGCCGGAGTCACGGGCGCAACCATTGAACTTTATAATACCGATGGATCTGCAGGTGCTGCACGCGGTGGGGGAATAGGCTCAGGCTACTATGAATCTACCTCAGAGGCCTTTACCAACCTACAGAAACTTGATACAATTGAGCCCGACAAGAATAAACAAGAGCAATATGAGGCAGCTTACACCAGATGGAAAACTGTGCTGGAGAAAGCAATTGCATAGTGGTTTAGCACCCTCAATATAAAAGTTAAAAATTCTTTATTCACTTAAAATTAATAAATTATGAGCGTTTTAATTGGCAACAAAGAGTATTTTAAAGGAATTGAAAAGATTCAGTTCGAAGGCCAGCAATCAAAAAACCCTTTGGCTTTTAAGTGGTATGACGAGAATATGGTTGTAGGTGATAAAACTATGAAAGAACATCTTCGTTTTGCTATTGCTTACTGGCACACATTGTGTGGCACCGGAAGCGATCCTTTTGGTCCCGGCACAAAGAGATTCCCATGGGATGAGCCAACTGCTGAGATGGACGCCAACATTGCCCGGATGGATGCTGCATTTGAGTTTATCACCAAAATCGGTGCTCCTTTTTATTGCTTCCACGATACTGATATTGCAGGTGGAGGGTCGGTTTTTGAAATCGAAAAGAAACTTACAAAAATGGTTGATTATGCAAAACAGAAACAAGCTGCCTCAGGTGTTAAATTATTGTGGGGAACAGCCAACGTGTTCAGTAATCCCCGTTATATGAACGGTGCTTCTACAAACCCTGATTTTAATGTAGTTTCTAATGTGGCTGTTCAGGTAAAGAATGCCATTGATGCTACCATGACTTTGGGTGGGACAGGATATGTTTTTTGGGGAGGCCGAGAAGGCTATATGAGTCTTCACAATACAAACACCAGGAAAGAACTCGACCACATGGGGCAATTCCTGCGTATGGCGCGTGATTACGCCCGTTCTCAAGGTTTTAAAGGCACTTTCTTTATTGAACCCAAACCAATGGAGCCCTCAAAACACTAATATGATTTTGATGTTCAAACCGTTTTGGGATTCATTAATGCACAAGGCCTGATTGATGATTTTAAGCTGAATGTTGAAGTGAACCATGCCACCCTGGCCGGACATTCGTTTGCCCATGAACTTCGCATGGCTGCTGATGCGGGAAAACTAGGCTCAATTGATGCTAACAAAGGCGATTATCAGAACGGTTGGGATACTGATGAATTTCCTACCAATATCTACGAAATCACTGAAGCTATGCTCGAAATACTGCAAGCTGGCGGTTTCAGTCATGGTGGAATAAATTTTGATGCCAAAACCCGCCGCAACTCAACAGACCTTGAAGATATTTTCATTGCACACATCAGTGGGATGGACATTTTTGCACATGCGTTGCTTATTGCTGATAAGATTATGAGCGAATCAGATTACCTGAAAAGGCGTGCCGAACGTTATGCTTCATTCAACAGTGGCAAAGGAGCTGAGTTTGAAGCTGGCAGACTAACTTTAACCGATCTTTACAATATTGCCAAAGAAATTGGAGAACCTAATCAGGTTAGTGGTAAGCAGGAATTTTTTGAACAACTTATTAACGCATATATCTAATATCTGGTAACACGCATCGGCATTACAAGAAAGCATTGCATGATGATATTAAGTCTTTTCGTAGTAAAACTTCATATTTTATGACAAAATATACAAATCAAGGCAGTCTTAAGTATGTCATGAGCATAACACTCGTGGCTACTCTCGGGGGGCTATTGTTTGGCTACGACACCGCTGTAATTTCAGGCACTATCGGTTCACTCGAGAAATTTTTTATTGAACCGTTTGGACTTGCTAAATCCGCCGCTAATTCGATGTTGGGGCGAGTAGTTTCCAGTGCACTCATTGGTTGTATTATCGGCGGTTTGATAGGTGGATATGTTAGCCTTAAACTAGGCCGCCGGAAAGGTCTTATGTTGGCTGCAGTACTTTTCCTGTTCTCGGCAATAGGCTCTGCAATGCCCGAAATATTTTTCAGCCCGATTGGTAAAGGCGATCATAGCTATGTCAACCATTTTATTATTTACCGCGTGATCGGTGGTATGGGAGTAGGCCTTGCATCTATGCTTTCCCCAATGTATATTGCTGAGATTGCGCCTGCACACATTCGAGGCAAATTGGTATCGTTGAACCAGTTTGCCATCATTTTAGGCATGTTGGTAGTTTACTTTGTAAATTATTCCATTGCTCGTCAGGGTGATGATGCCTGGCTTAATACTATTGGATGGCGTTGGATGTTCGGTTCTGAGGTATTGCCGGCAAGCTTTTTTCTGATCTTTCTGTTTTTTGTTCCCGAAAGCCCCCGCTACCTTGTTTTACAAAATCAACCGGAGCAAGCATTAAAGGTATTGGCTCGTGTAAATGGCCTTATAAAGGCAAATGAAGTACTTGAAGAAATCAAATCAACTGTGATCCATAAGCCCGGAAAACTATTTTCATATGGAATGCTGATCATTTTCATTGGTATCATGCTATCAGTATTTCAACAGTTTGTCGGAATTAATGTTGTTTTGTACTATGCACCTGAGATATTCAAGAATATGGGGTCGGGAACAGATACAGCTTTGTTTCAGACAATAATTGTGGGAGTAATAAATCTCTCATTCACAGTAATTGCCATCCTAGCAGTTGATAAGATTGGCCGAAAACCCTTACAGATTATTGGTGCATTGGGTATGGCTGTGTTTATGTTTGCCCTCGGCTTTGCATTTTACTTAAATAGACTAGGCATTGGTGCAATCATTTTCATGCTGGGCTATATAGCATGCTTCGCAATTAGCTGGGGCCCTGTTGTTTGGGTGCTTCTCTCAGAGATATTCCCTAACCGAATCAGGGGCCGAGCCATGGCAGTTGCGGTAGCAGCCCAATGGATCAGCAATTACCTGGTTTCCTGGACATTTCCAATGATGGATAAAAGCTCATATCTAACAGGGCTGTTCAATCATGGGTTTGCATACTGGATATACGGAACTATGGGACTCCTGGCTGCATTTTTCATGTGGAAGTTTGTTCCTGAAACCAAAGGTAAAACCCTTGAGGAGATGGAGAACTTGTTGATTAGGCGCAAGTGATTGAAGTCCGAAAAAATCAATTACTATGTGAGATATACTGGATTCGAACCAGTGACCTCTTGCCTGTCAAGCAAGCGCTCTAAACCAACTGAGCTAATATCTCAAGAGGGTGCAAAAATAATAAATTCAGCCCGGCTATGTATATGTGCGGAAAATTTGGGTTATTTCTTTTTTTGATAGTTGCTTACTTTCCAAGGTTTATTAGATGATGTTTACGTTTACACGTGTTTATACCCGTCATCATTACATAAGTAATTCAATTACTTTTGTCAATAGTAAAAATTATCTGATGATAAACATAAGTATATGAAAATCAATTTCTTGATCTCATTATTGCTCTTGGTCG
Organism: Bacteroidales bacterium; assembly: GCA_030684735.1. Lineage (GTDB taxonomy): Bacteria > Bacteroidota > Bacteroidia > Bacteroidales > JAAYJT01 > JAAYJT01. The sequence continues at coordinate 5,500 of JAUXXY010000031.1, forward strand.
TTCTTAGCTCCTCAGTATTAGCCCAAAGCGATCTCCCCAAAATCACACTCGACGACATCTGGAAAACAGGCAAATTCAATACCCGTGGAGTGCGAGGCCTCGAATCAATGAATGATGGAATCCATTACACAATCCTGGAACGCGACACCATCAATAAATACCGATACGACAATGGCGAAAAAGTTACAACACTTTTTCACTCGGGGTTGATAGTCATTGGTGAAAACGAAAAACCACCGCGTATTGATAGTTACAGCTTCAGCAAAAATGAAACGAAAATGCTTTTGGCCACCAATACCGAATCCATCTACCGGCACAGCACCCAGGCCGATCATTGGGTTTTCGACATTGTGACCCAGTCCAATTTCTTGGTTAGCACAAATGGGAAACAACGCCTTGCCGACTTTTCACCCGATGGCTCGAAGGTGGCTTTTGTTCGCGATAATAACTTGCATGTCAAGGATCTGGTAAGCGACGAAGAAAAGCAAATCACCTTCGATGGACTCGCCCGACACATCATCAACGGCACCACCGATTGGGTGTATGAGGAAGAATTTGGGATTACAAAAGGATTTTATTGGTCACCAGATGCCAATCGAATTGCTTTTTTGCGCTTCGACGAAAGTCATGTAAAGGAATTTTCTATGACCACCTATGGCACCCTCTATCCTGGGAAACATCCGTACAAGTATCCGAAAGCCGGCGAAGACAACTCCATGGTTACTGTTCATATATACAACCTAAAAACAGGTATTGTCACCAGGGTTGACACCGGAGCCGAAACCGATCAATACATTCCCCGCATTCAATGGACTACCAATCCCACGGTACTTTCATTTCATCGCATGAACCGCCATCAAAATCACCTTGAGATTATTCTTGCCGATATCGAAAATGGACAAAACCGATTGCTTTACGAAGAACGCAATAAATATTACATCGAGATCACCAACGATCTTTCCTTCCTCGACGATGGCAAGCGCTTCATTATTACCAGTGAACGCGATGGGTTCAATCACCTATATCTTTATGATATGACGGGAAAGCTCCTTCGGCAACTTACCCGGGGCCCCTGGGAAGTTACCTCGCTCTATGGCGTGGACCAAAAAAGCGATCGCATATTTTACCAAGCAGCAAAGGCTTCTCCGCTACAGCGCGAGATTTATAGTGTGAGCCTACACGGACGCGACGACAAAAAGCTATCGTTGAAAGTTGGAACCACCAGCGCACGTTTTAGTACAACCTTTGATTATTATGTGTCAACGTTTAATACAGCCAACCGACCTTCCTATATTAGCGTGAACCTCAAGCATGGCTCCGAAGTTCGGGTGCTGCAAGACAATACACGCTTACTGAGCCTTATAGAGGAATACAGGTTCAGTCGTATGGAGTTTTTCACTCTAACAACATCTGAGGGAATTGTGTTAAATGCATCCATGATCAAACCACACAATTTTGACCCGGCAAAGAAATACCCGGTTTTCATGTATGTGTATGGAGGCCCTGGTTCCCAAACCGTACGCGATGCCTGGGGAGGAAGTACAAACCTGTGGTTCCAGATGCTGGCGCAAAATGGCTATATCGTGGTTTCAGTTGAGAATCGTGGCACAGGCCTCAGGGGAGAAGAATTTAAGAAAATGACATACCTGCAACTCGGTAAATACGAAACCATTGATCAAATAGAAGCTGCAAAATACCTCGCTGGGCTGCCTTATGTGGATGGTAGCCGAA
>JAUXXY010000032.1 GCA_030684735.1 Bacteroidales bacterium
CATCAAAATATTATTTAGCCGTGATTACCCCAAAAGTAATTCCAGATCAAAAATACTTTTCTAAATTTGCAGCGGTCTTGAAAATTCCCTAATATATATAACTTATGTATAGCGCTATTTTCTCCTCATTTAACCCCGCATTTTTCTATTCAATTTCCTAATACTAATCTAAACACTTGATTTTATGACTGTAAAACATTATTCTCTGCTTGCATCCTTAATTGCTTTCCCCGTGGTTGCTATGGCACAAAATCAATCCGGAAATGGCGGATTTGATCTGATGTATCTTATTGCGCTTGGTTCACTTGCTGCGCTGATGTTTGCTTGGTTTTTGGCCAAGAAGGTGTTGAAAAGTGATGCAGGCAATGAACGGATGCGTGAAATATCAAAGTACATTCAGGAAGGAGCTATGGCTTACCTTCGCCAACAATACAAAGTAGTAGGTATATTTTTCGTTGTTTTATTTCTTTTATTGGGTTTCATATCATGGGTGTTGCCAGGAATCACTGGTGAGCGTTGGTTATCGCCCTTTGTTCCGGTGGCATTCATCACAGGTGGTTTCTTTTCGGGTTTAGCCGGTTACATTGGTATGAGGATCGCCACTAAAGCAAATTGCCGCACTGCTCAAGCGGCGAGTGAAAGCCTCAATTCAGGCCTCAGGGTTGCTTTCAATTCTGGCACCGTAATGGGTATGACAGTGGTGGGCCTTGGTTTGCTCGACCTTGCTATTTGGTATCTACTGCTCCGCTATGTCTTTATTGTTCCCATCCACGAAATACCTCCCATCATGATTACCTTCGGCATGGGGGCATCTGCTATGGCATTGTTTGCCCGCTTAGGTGGTGGCATCTACACGAAGGCTGCTGATGTAGGAGCCGACCTGGTTGGAAAAGTGGAAGCCGGTATTCCTGAAGACGATGCACGCAATCCAGCTACCATTGCCGACAACGTTGGTGATAATGTTGGCGACGTGGCTGGTATGGGTGCCGATCTTTACGAAAGCTATGTGGGATCTATCGTGGCGACCATGGCGTTGGGCGCTGTGGGCGCATATGGACTGGGACAGGAAGAACAGGTCATTCGTTACATTGAATTACCGGCACTCGTTGCTGTGGTTGCAGTGCTTGCTTCCATCCTTGGCACTTTCCTGGTTCGTACCAAAGAAGATGCTACTCAGAAAACCTTACTTCAGGCACTTCGTACGGGTGTTTATTCCAGCACTGCCCTGATTGCCTTTGCTTCATTCTTTATTGTGTGGGGCTTGCTCGGCATGGAAAAGATCGGGTTGTGGGCCTCAATGATGGTTGGCCTGGTCGCTGGCAACATCATAGGTTACTTTACTGAGTATTACACCTCTGATCACTATAAACCTACCCGAAAACTTGTCGAGACGGCGGCTACTGGACCTGCAACCGTTATTATCGGTGGAATTGCGCTCGGTATGCAATCAACAGCTATTCCTGTTCTTACCATAGTAATTGCTACCATAGGTGCCTATTTCTTTGCTGGAGGTGGCTTGTTTGGCCTGTATGGTGTCGGTCTGGCTGCTGTGGGTATGCTTAGCACCCTCGGAATTACCCTGGCTACTGATGCTTACGGCCCGGTGGCCGACAATGCAGGTGGTATTGCCGAAATGGCTCATCTCGACCCCGAGGTCAGGCGTCGCACAGATGCACTCGACTCGCTTGGAAATACAACTGCTGCAACAGGTAAAGGGTTTGCCATTGGCAGCGCTGCCCTCACAGCATTGGCCTTGCTGGCCGAATACGGACACAAGATTCTCGAAGCCCTTAAACTCGACAAAGTACACCAGGCAGAATGGGATACAGCATTTGTACATGCTGAAGAAATTGGTTACGACACTTTCCTGGTTCTCGAAGAAGGGCTGTATGCACTGAGCATTAATATCCTAAACCCCATCGTTCTTGCTGGTTTATTTATAGGTGCTGTGCTTCCTTTTGTGTTCTCATCCATGTCTATGGGGGCCGTAGGCCGTGCTGCACAAGCAATGGTTGAGGAAGTTCGCAGGCAATTCAGGGAGAAACCCGGCATACTCGTAGGCAAAGAGACACCCGACTACGCCCGTTGCGTGCAAATCAGCACAGTCGGAGCACAGCGTGAGATGATTACACCATCACTACTTGCCATAGTCACTCCCATTTTGGTAGGCATTCTCTTAGGCCCGGCTGCGGTTGTAGCCCTATTGGCCGGTGCGCTCGTTAGCGGTTTTGTGCTGGCAATTATGATGGCTAACTCTGGGGGTGCATGGGACAATGCTAAGAAATATATCGAGGCAGGCCACATGGGAGGCAAAGGAAAAGATCCCCACAAAGCAGCTGTGGTTGGCGATACCGTTGGCGATCCTTTCAAAGATACCTCCGGCCCGAGTATCAATATACTCATCAAACTCATGAGTATGGTGAGTATTGTTTTCGTTGGAACCACCATAGGATTGAACCGCCTGATTGTTGAACTTGTTCAAAAGATTTTTGGATTCTAACCTTGGGCAAAGACTTTAATTCTCATCTAATCAAATGATTACAAATAATTTCATTAAGCGACACAACGGCCCCACCTTCGAAGAATCGCAACAGATGCTCCAAGCTATTGGGCTTGAATCGTTAGATCAGCTCATTGAGCAAACCATACCCTCTTCAATACAGGTCAAGAAACCATTAGCTCTGCCTGCGGGGCTTAATGAAATTGAACTATTCAACCATCTGAAGGACTTGGGTTCGAAAAACAAGCTTTACAAATCATTTATCGGACTTGGCTATTATAACACCATCGTACCTGGCGTAATTCAACGCAATATCCTCGAAAACCCGGGCTGGTACACGAGCTATACCCCTTACCAGGCTGAGATTTCGCAGGGCAGACTCGAGGCACTATTGATCTATCAAACCATGATCGCTGAATTATGCGGTTTGCCGATCGCAAACGCCTCATTGCTTGATGAAGGAACTGCCGCCGCTGAGGCCATGATTATGCTTTTCAATGCCCGCTCTCGGGAAAAAATGAAAAGCAATGCCAATCAATTTCTGGTGAGTATGCATATGTTTCCGCAAACCCTGGCTGTGCTGCAAACACGGGCTGAACCGCTTGGTATCGAACTGATCATTGATGCTTGCAATAACTTCATTTTCAGCGAGAAGGTGTTTGGAATGATGCTTCAATATCCCGATGAGCAGGGCAGCGTTTACGACTTCAGTGATCTGACAGGCAAAGCCGTAACATATAATGTACCGGTTGCAGTGGCTGCAGACCTGCTGAGCCTCACCCTGCTTACCCCTCCCGGTGAATGGGGTGCCGATGTGGTGGTTGGCTCTACACAACGTTTTGGACTTCCAATGGGTTTTGGCGGGCCTCATGCCGGTTTCTTTGCCACCAAAGAAGACTATAAACGTTTTATCCCTGGCCGTATCATTGGTGTTTCGATGGATGCCAATGGCAACCGCGCCTTGCGCATGGCCTTACAAACACGTGAGCAACACATCAAACGCGAACGTGCTACATCCAACATCTGTACCGCACAAGCCTTGCTGGCCATTATGTCGGGGATGTACGCTGTATATCATGGTCCCAAAGGCCTACACCAGATAGCCCGGCACATTAACATCTTAACAGCAGTGCTAAATCAGGAACTGCTGCAATATGGCTACACCCAGCTGAATACTCAGTTTTTCGACACCTTGACCATCAAGTTGCCTGCGGGAGTTAGTGCAGAAACAATCCATGAAAAAGCTCACAGCCACCAGATGAACTTCAGACATGTTGATGATCAGCATGTTGGAATCAGTGTTGATGAAACAACCACTCTTGATGAAATCAATACCATCCTGGGGATTTTTGCTGAGGCCCATGCAAAAACCCGGACAGCATTTGTTTGTGATCCGGCGGTGTGTGAAAGGCTCACTACTTTCAACAAGAAGTTGCAGCGTCAGAGCCAATTCCTCACCGATCCTGTTTTCAATCACTACCATAGTGAAACAGAAATGATGAGGCTCCTTAAAAAACTCGAGAACAAGGATTTGGCCCTTAACCGTACCATGATCCCCTTGGGTTCTTGCACCATGAAGCTTACAGCCGCAGCAGAAATGTTTGCCTTGAGTTGGCCAGAATTCGGAGGTATTCATCCTTTTGTGCCACAGGATCAAGCCACCGGCTATCATTTACTAATTCAACAACTTGAAAAGGACCTTTGTGAAATAACAGGTTTTGCAGCCGTTTCGTTCCAGCCAAACTCCGGTGCTTCGGGTGAGTACACCGGATTATTGGCCATAAGAGAATACTTGAAAAGCATTGAGCAAGGCCACCGTAATGTTTGCCTTATCCCTGCTTCGGCACATGGCACCAATCCTGCCAGCAGTGCAATGGCGGGAATGGAAGTAGTGGTGGTGAAAACCGACCCTGAAGGCAACATAGATGTGGAAGACCTGCGCCAAAAGACGGAAAAATACAGTTCAAATTTAGCTGCCCTTATGGTTACCTATCCATCAACGCATGGCGTTTTCGAAGAACCCATACTTGAAATCGTCAGAATGGTACACGAGCATGGCGGTCAAGTATATATGGATGGTGCCAACATGAATGCACAGGTAGGCATAACCAACCCAGGCATCATCGGGGCCGATGTGTGTCATCTTAACCTGCATAAAACCTTTGCTATTCCGCATGGCGGTGGCGGTCCAGGGGTTGGGCCAATCGCGGTTGCCAAACACCTCGTTCCTTTCCTGCCAACTCATCCGCTGGTGAAAACCGGAGGAGAAACCAGCAACCTTACCGTTGCCTCAGCACCCTTTGGTAGTGCAATGGTTCTTACCATTTCATATGCGTATATCAAATTGCTTGGTGGCGCTGGCTTGACCGAGGCCACCAAGTATGCCATACTAAATGCCAACTACCTGAAAACTATGCTGGAAAATGACTATAAAATTCTATATGTTGGTATTAAAGGCAGGGTAGCACACGAAATGATACTTGACTGCAATGGATTCACTAAAACAGCTGATGTCTCGGTTCTCGATATTGCCAAGCGCCTGATGGATTTTGGATTTCATGCGCCTACGGTTGCTTTTCCCGTTCATGGGACCCTAATGGTTGAACCTACAGAGAGCGAGCCCCTCTCGGAGCTCAATCGCTTTATTGAAGCCATGCGGATCATTCGCCAGGAGATAAGGGAAATTGAAGAAGGTAAAGTTGAGAAATCAAACAGTGTGTTGAAGTTCGCCCCCCATACTTGCGAGATGATAACGACTGACGACTACCAGTTGCCATATTCAAGGCAAAAAGCCGCTTTTCCGGCTCCTTATCTGATACAGGATAAATACTGGCCCGCAGTGACCCGCGTTGACGATGCCTACGGTGATCGTAACTTACTATGCACCTGCCAGTCGTGGAACTAACAGGTTTCTAACCTTGCTTCAGACCTAACAGGTTTTTAAAACCTGTTAGGTCTGAATGTTTAACAATTTTTAACAACCCCGAATTGTAGGAGACCGTCCTCATTGGCTAATTTTGCACAAACAAAATTTTATAGCCATGCCAGATATTGATATCAAAGAATTAAATGAGAAGATAAGGCAGGAGAGCGCCATTGTTGAGCTTATCAACCTCGAAATGCAAAAAGTGATCGTAGGCCAGAAACACATGATTGAGAGATTGATGATTGGCCTGCTATCGAACGGCCACATCCTGCTCGAAGGTGTTCCGGGTTTGGCAAAAACACTTGCCATCACATCGTTGGCCAATACCATCAAGGCAAAATTCAGCCGTATCCAGTTCACTCCCGACCTTTTACCAGCCGAGCTCATTGGAACCATGATCTATAGTCAGAAAAAGGAAGAATTCGTGGTTCGCAAAGGCCCTGTTTTTGCAAATTTCATCCTTGCCGATGAAATAAACCGAGCACCGGCAAAGGTTCAGAGTGCCCTACTCGAGGCCATGCAGGAGCGTCAGGTAACCATTGGAGACCATACTTATCCGCTGCAAGAACCATTCCTGGTGCTCGCCACCCAAAACCCAATTGAGCAGG
>JAUXXY010000046.1 GCA_030684735.1 Bacteroidales bacterium
TGTATAAACGGAATGGGTATTACTATATTTTTGCACCAGCAGGAGGTGTTACTCCCGGATGGCAAACCGTGCTTCGCTCAAAGGAGGTATTTGGTCCTTATGAAGAAAAGATTGTGATGCATCAGGGCAACACCGATATTAACGGCCCCCATCAGGGTGGATGGGTGGAACTTGAATCGGGAGAGCATTGGTTCATTCATTTTCAATGCAACCATGCATATGGTCGAATGCTGCATTTAAATCCTATGGTATGGCAAGCAGATGGATGGCCAATAATCGGAATTGACAAGAATGGTGATGGCATTGGCGAACCAGTTCGTACTTATAGATACCCCAACGCAGGCAACCCTGTTCAAGTTGAACCACTGCAAACAACCGATGAGTTTGATGGCGAAGGACTCTCGTTGCAATGGCGATGGCAGGCAAACTACCGCGATGAATGGTATTCACTTACCGAAAAGCCCGGGCATCTTCGCCTATTTTCGAAGCCAATGGACAACGATAATCTTTGGACGATTCCACAGGTGATTTCCCGGAAGTTCCCTGCAGAGGAGTTTGAGGTAACAGCCAAACTGCTGGTTAATAATCTGAAGGACGGGGATGTGGCGGGTATTGTTGTAACAGGGAATGACTATGCCACCATAAGGGTATTTAATAATGACGGACAGAGGGTGGTATTATATGCCGAAAGGTATAAAGCGAACGAAGAAGGTAAGCTTAATTTGATTGAGACCCAACCAATGACCTCCGAGCAGCTTTTCCTGAGAATGATTGTTACCTCTGGGGCTACCTGTTCATTCTCTTATAGTACTGATGGATTGGATTATAAAGTTATTGGGTCAGGTTTTCAGGCAAAACGATTGCAATGGGTTGGTTCAAGCATCGGTTTGTACTGTTTTGGAAGCAAGCTTGGTGTAGAGGGCGGAAGTGTTGATATTGAATGGTTTAGAATACAATACCGTCATCAAAATCCTTAAATCACTCACGAAATCATAGAACTAGCTGATGAAAACACGCTCCCTCGTTGCCTTTTTGCTAATCCATTCTTATGGATTGGTTTATACTCAAACCCTTGAAGAGCAAGTTGCCAATCATATCAATATTGTTGTTGCACATAACGGCTCTGGATCTACTTCAACCATTCAGGAAGCCATCAATCTCGTTCCCGATGGCAACACAGAGCATACTGTAATATTTATTCGTAAAGGTAAATACAAGGAAAAAATAATTGTCCCGCCATCTCCACATTAGCGAAAGAATTAAGCCATAAACAAATTGAAAAATTGCGCTCTATGAGAATAAGATTGGTTCACTTGCTGATAATGAAGCTTTCAATACTATTTGTGGCATGCAATCAGTTGCCTGAACCCATTAATCAACTCGATACAAGAGAAACAATATTATCACGAATTGTACCTCCAACTTTTCCGGAAGTAGATTTATTAATCACCGTTTTTGGTGCGGTGGGCAATGGAATCACCAACTGTAAACCTGCTTTCGACAAAGCAATGATGGCGTTAGCTCAGGCTGGGGGTGGGCGAATTATTGTTCCTCAAGGCATCTATAATATGGAAGGGCCTGTTCATTTTTTGAGTAATACAGAACTTCATCTTTCAGAGGGGGCTCATCTGAAGTTTTCCAGCAATCCAATGCATTATTTGCCTGTGGTTTCAACAAGTTGGGAGGGTACCTTGCTTCACAACTACAGCCCATTTATCTATGCTTTCCAGTGTGAAAATATTGCAATCACGGGCAAGGGGCAGATTGATGGGTCAGCTGCACACACATGGCAGCAATGGCGCGACCGGCAAATAACCGATCAGTTACTATCCCGCCAAATGAACAATGAGCAGGTTCCGATTGAACAGCGAGTATTTGGCGAAGAGCACTACCTAAGGCCTCATTTTATTCAATTTTATGAATGTAAGAATATCCTGGTTGAGGATGTAAAAATAATTGACTCTCCTTTCTGGTGCATTCACTTGCTTATGTGCACCAACGCAACTGTCAGAGGGGTGCGATTTGATGCTCAGAATAAGAACAACGATGGCGTAAACCCTGAATATTCCCAGGATGTGTTAATTGAGAACATAGAGTTTAATAATGCCGACGATAATGTTGCCATTAAGGCTGGTCGTGATCTTGAGGGTAGAACAATTGGAAAAAGTTCAAAGAATATTGTGGTAAGAAATTGCAAGCTCCGTGGATTGCACGGCATTGTAATTGGTAGCGAAATGGCTGCTGGAGTTCACAATGTATACGTGGATAGTTGCGAAGCTTCAGGTTATCTTAAACGTGGGCTTTACATCAAGTCTAACCCTGATAGGGGTGGTACGATATCAAACATCTTTTTTAGAAATATCAAACTCGATACCGTGGAGGATTGTTTCTTTATCACTTCGTTTTATCATCAGGAAGGGAAGGGACATGTTACCAACATATACAACATATTTGCAGAAAATATATACTGTCGCGAGGCAACTGCTGCAGGAATTGTTATACATGGGTTTCCTGAACAAAAAGTTCATAATATTCATTTTACCAATGTAACCATTGAGAAGGCAAGAATTGCATTCGACCTACAGGATGCTAAGAATATTATTCTTGAGGATGTTTCCATTGGGGGACAAGCTGGCCCTCCATCATGGGTGAAGTAATCTGAACTTTAAATTTAATTTTCGATATCGTCAATAATCGTAAAACATCAAACACCCCTGCCAATCCACTTGATTGACTTGGCGTTTTCATTGATACGGTTGTGCTTAACAATCTTAGACATTATAAGTAGTTGAAGCTGTGGTACCTCCCCTTCCTGTCCAGTTGGTATGGAAAAACTTTCCCCTTGGTTTGTCAATTCTCTCGTAGGTATGTGCTCCGAAATAGTCGCGTTGCGCCTGCAAAAGGTTGGCAGGGAGGCGTTCGGAACGGTACCCGTCAAAATAACTTAGGGCCGAGGCAAACGCAGGCACTGGAATGCCATTGGTCACAGCAGCTGCCACAACCTCACGCCAGCCTGTATCCGCATTTGTCAGCTTTTCTCTGAAATAGTCAACAAGCATCAGGTTGGTCAGCTCCGGGTTTTTCTCAAATGCTTCCTTTATCTTGCCAAGGAAAACCGAACGGATAATGCAGCCACCCCGCCACATGAGTGCTATACCTCCATAGTTGAGGTCCCAGCCAAATTCTTCTGCAGCGGCACGCATCAGCACGTAACCCTGTGCATAGCTAACAATTTTTGAGGCAAGCAGAGCCTTCCTCAGGTTCTCAATAAAAGCTGCTTTATATCCATTAAATTCAGGTTTTGGGCCGGTCAGTATTTTTGAAGCAATTACCCTTTCGTCCTTTTGAGCCGAGAGGCAACGGGCAAAAACCGATTCGCCAATCAGGGTTAGTGGCACACCCAAATCAAGGGCGGCAACCGCGGTCCATTTGCCGGTGCCTTTTTGTCCGGCAGTGTCCAGGATCTTGTCAACCAGCGGGCTTCCGT
>JAUXXY010000049.1 GCA_030684735.1 Bacteroidales bacterium
TTTAAAGACCAGTTTACCGCGACATTATAGTTGACAGCCTGAGGTATTGCCAGCGTGAAAAAGGACTTGAAATATTCGCCTGGGTGATTATGAGTAACCATGTTCATATTCCGGCAAGGAGTGAGACTGGTCAATTAAGCAGTACAATACGGGATTTCAAGAAGTACACAAGTAAAGCTATCATTCAATGTATTTCTGATGGTTCAGCAGAAAGCCGTAAGGAGTGGATGCTTCGTTTGTTCCGGCATGCTGCTAAACGGCAGAATAAATCTGGAGATTATCAGGTTTGGACACATGAAAACCATGCTCTTGAAACCACCAGCAATGATTTTATTGTATCAAAAGTTGAGTATATTTATGAAAACCCGGTTAGAGCAGGAATAGTCAGAAAACCTGAGGACTATATCTATTCCAGCGCACCGGTTTATGCTGGCTTTTAGGGATTGATTGATGTTATTCCAATTACGTTCCGGGTTATCACGGTGAAATAATAGGCTTGGTTTTATCAGAAGGTTGGATAATTACAAATTATCCTGTGTTCCGAGCGGCAATGCAAATGCCGCTCAGCGGGGTGCAAAGTCATTTCCATACAACCAAGCAAAGACAAAAATACTATTATCAAACAAGGCATAGCGGAATCTTAAGCACATCGAGGCTACATGTTATTTTGATGTGCCAGCTTATGTTCTTTATATTTTCACCCTAAGCTTGACACTTGCGTAGCACATAATACGTCAGCAGCAAAGTATTGATTTACCTTTTTCCGGGTTTTTCGGTCAACGATATATATTCCGATGTATGACTATCAGGGAGGCTTAGATATTCATCATTTTTTGGTGGCACTAGGGTGAATATCAAATCATAGGAGATTGACACCAACCCTGTCGTTTTTCTCCCTATCTTTGAAGTCTTATCCCTCACAAGCTGATTTTTTCGATGACCGAGAAGTTTTTTTCAAAGGCCCTGGAGGCAAACCTGGCCCAAACACGGTACAAAAATATCATCATCTCTGATGATTTACAGGCATTTATAAACCTCTCGGCGAATTATTACGGAATAAACAAACGTGCCAAGGAGTGCATCACCGAATACCTCCACCCAATGAGCAACCACTTGTTTGTGGTGGAGCAATTGCGGGGGATGCTGCTCTCTGACTTTTGGTTCTACTCCGGCCAACTTCAACCCAAACAGGCGCTTGAGGTGCCGGTTAATCTGTACAATGAACTGCTCAAAGCCGGGCTAAAGGAAGACCTCACCCAGCAGATCATCAAAACCCTGCTTGAGTTCATCTCTCGTACCTGCAAAGAAAACAAAAAATTGCTTTATCCTTTGTTGCACAAGTGTCTGGAAGTGCTGAGCCAGAATCTCGAAGCTAACAAAAAAGCCTATATTCTCAACTCGGGTAGTTTTATCAAATATCTGGATGACTTGGTTCAGCAACCGGAGTTCACCGACGGAATCATTCGTTTGGTTAGGAAAATTCTACTTCATAATCTGGATTATTGGCAGCATTCTTCCGAGATTGAGCTGTGGTATCAGGAACGCAAGCCTAATCTGATCAATGATTTTGCCAAGGCCATGGAAAATGTGGGCAAGCCTTGGTTCAGCCCCATTCGCAAGATTATTGTAAGGGCCAATGGTTGGGATGTACTAAAGAATGAAGTACCTGTTTTCGACGACATTGCCGACCGGTTCAATATGCAGGTTAACGATCTCGATAGTTTTATTGATCAGTTTTTCTACCTGTTTTACCTACTTCACCTTCCAGGGATGCAGGGCTTGAAAGACCGCCTGATCTGGGGCCTTAACAAAATACTGCGTAATGCCGTGGACGAAGTGGGCGAAAGCGACCTCTTCGGATTTATTGAACGCATATTCGCCCTTTGTGAGGAGCTGCAAACAGAACATATATCGGCCGTGCTTGATGTCATCCTCACCCTTGGCAAACGAATTGTTGACAGGGATCACACTGACGACAGGCAATATGTCAACCATTTTGAGAAAAAGCTGATAGACTTTGGGTTCGAAACCCCCGGTATTGTGTATGTGAACAAAGACTGGCAAATCAATGTGAACGAAAACCACATAAAAAATATTCGCGTTTGGCTCGAACTCATTGAATATTCACAGAGTGTGATGGAGAAATTGCTGTCGGCGCTCATCGTCAACCTACGTTTGGGTGGCATTTTCATTAGCGATACCGATCTGTTCCAGCGCGAGATCACCAAGATACTCAATTCGAACATTGCGCCCTACTACAAGAAAGTCAAGCAACTATCCCGTATTTTTCCGGTCTATTTCAACGAAATTGGGGCTGAGGGCGAGATTCGCAATGTGACCACCAACATGGACGAAATCGTTGGTCGTCAGGACCGCCTCATTCATTTCCTGCGCAAGCAGGTTCATACCGAAAGCAATAACACCCTGATCGAGCTCACTTATCGAATCTTCAAATTCTGGTATGATGGCAATAAAGACGCCCTGCAACCTGTTGTTCCGGTTGATGTTTTCGAAAGCATAGACCTTGAAAATCAGTATTTTGTTCCTATTCACCTGATGGTGAAGGGGCTTCTTGATACCTCTGGGATGGAGTTTACCGAACTGCTCGAGCTTGACAGCGACCGTTTCATAAAGCTGTTGAGCAAACTCGAGACCAGCAATGAAACCGACAACCATCGCCTCACTTGTATTCATGTGCTATTTGCGCTACTCAAAGAAAAATATTCGTTTGACACAGTAGATGTTGTCTCTATTTTGCGCCGCTATGCATTTATCGAAAATGAGGATATCAACAGGTTCGAAAAAGCCATTCAAAGAAGTCAGCATGAGGTGGCGCTGAAGCTGATCTTCCACTTTATGGAGCAGCTCAAAAAGGTCATTTTCAATCCCGAAACCAGTCATGGATGGGAAAACATTTATCATAAGCGGCATATTGCAATTGGCATTCCTTCAATGTATGGTACCTACAGGGAGCCAAAGTTCGAAGCCTTTGGACTCACTTTCCGCCTCGAAAAGGTTGCCACCCGCCTGATGGAAAAGATCATTGACCGTGTGAACCTTAACTACATTTCTGCAAAAACCTTAAAACGCATTTTCGAGGTATTGAGCTATTTCAAGGAGGGTCTTGATCTCGACGGCATCTACAACCAGGGTTTCAACTCTAACCTTGAGATGTTTCGTTATTCACTTACGTCGCGGAGTTTTTCACTGCACCAGTACGTCAATATCTTCCAGTTCATTGCCGAAAATGTAAAGGTAACTATTGACAAATATTTTCTGCGCTCCTTCGAATACCCGCTTAAGGTTGTGATTCCACAGCTTTACTTGCAACGTTTGAAATTAACAGAAAAGGAAAAGTCGCAGCTCATAATCCGTAAATCTGAGGAATTTTATCGCGACATGATCAGTGCCGCTTTTCTTGTGCAGCCTCTCGATAATTTTATTGCTAAGATACTAAGCAGTTTGAGTAGCATGACTGATAAACTGCCTCCCAGCTTGATCAATGACATTATGTCCTACAATTCCGATCTTGTTGTCAGTCCTATCCACCAGGAAACAGAGCATATTGATAACCAGGTGTTTTTGGGGTCAAAGGCATACTTCCTAAAAAAGCTTTACCTGTCCGGTTTTCCCGTTCCACCCGGTTTTGTGCTCACCACCGAAGTGTTTCGTCGTCGTAATGCCATCAACAATCACCCCGAAATCCGCAAGGAAATGGACGACCTGATCTTGATGCATTTGCGCAGGCTCGAAAAAATTAGTGGCAAGCAATACGGCAACTATAAAAATCCACTCCTTCTTTCAGTTCGGTCTGGCACTGCCATCAGTATGCCTGGGGCTATGGACACTTTTCTAAACGTGGGCATGAACGATAAGCTGGCCGAAAGCCTAAGCAAGCAGGATAATTATGCCTGGACCTCGTGGGACTGTTACCGCCGTTTTCTGCAGAGCTGGGGAATGGCACACGGTATCCATCGCGACGTGTTCGATAACATCATGAATGACTTTAAGGAGCAATTCAAGGTTGAACGCAAAGTGGGTTTTCCTCCACCCATCATGAAGCAAGTTGCGATGGCCTATCGCAAAGCCCTTAACGAACGGGGGGTATATTTCGAACAAGACCTTTACAAGCAGCTCAAATATACCATTGAATGTGTTTACGACTCCTGGAACTCGGACCGCGCCCAGGTTTATCGCAATCATATGCAGGTTGCCGATGAATGGGGTACGGCCGTAATTGTGCAACGCATGATCCTGGGCAACCTCAACTACACCTCTGGCACGGGTGTTGTGTTTACACAAAACCCGCTACGCGAGAGACCCGGTGTACATCTTTACGGCGATTTCACCCTCTGCAGCCAGGGCGAAGACATTGTAGGCGGTCTTGTAACACCTTTGCCTGTGGGCGAGACCCAACGGAAACAACTGGGGCTCTCAGGAAGTTCTCTGCAAACCACCAATCCCGAAATCTACAAGCGCATCCACCAGATAGCCACTGAAATGACTGAAAACTTTGGCTTCAATCCGCAGGAAATTGAGTTCACCTTCGAATCGGAGAATCCCGACGACCTCTATATACTTCAAACCCGTGATCAGGATTTGCAGCAACCTTCAAAAATCAATGTATTTAAAACTGCACCTCAACGTATGTCGCTTGTTGGGCGCGGCATTGGTATCGGAGGTGGTGCCATGAACGGGATAGTTGCCATAGACATGGATGATTTAACACAACTGATTAACTCACATCCTGGCGAAAAGCTGATTCTTTTAAGGCCTGATACGGTGCCCGACGACATCGGGATGATTTTTGAATGCGATGGCTTGCTCACCGCCAAAGGCGGAGCTACATCGCATGCTGCCGTTACGGCTGTCAAGCTGGGAAAAACCTGCGTGGTGAACTGCACCGACATGCTGGTGAACGACGAAAAAAAAGAGTGTTTGATCAACGGGGTGGTTTTTAAACCAGGCGACAAAATTGCCATTGACGGTTACCAGGGTAATATTTTTATCGGCCACTATCCGCTCGAAATTACAGAGTTGAAAGCCATCCTGTAACTTTAGGTTCAGGGCTTCCCCCGAAACGCTAAAATCCTTACTTTTGCACGACCAAAATCTTTAACGATTTTGCTTAACAATCATTACGCATGAAGCATATCCGCAATTTCTGCATTATCGCCCATATTGATCATGGCAAGAGTACACTTGCCGACCGCTTGCTGCAGATTACCGGCACCGTGGCAGAACGCGACATGATAGAGCAAACCCTCGACAGCATGGACCTTGAGCGGGAACGAGGCATCACAATCAAGAGCCACGCCATACAGATGCAGTATCAGCGAGATGGCATCAGCTACACACTGAACCTCATTGATACACCCGGCCACGTTGATTTCAGCTACGAAGTGTCACGCTCCATCGCTGCCTGCGAAGGGGCCCTGCTGGTGATTGACGCCACACAAGGCATTCAGGCACAAACCATTTCGAACCTTTACCAGGCCCTCGACCACAACCTTGAAATCATTCCGGTAATGAACAAGATGGATATGGAAAGTGCAATGCCTGATGAAGTGGAAGACCAGATTGTTGACTTGATCGGTTGCGACCGCACAGATATCATCCGTGCAAGTGCCCGCACAGGTGAGGGTATTGAAGAAATTCTAGCTGCCATCATCTCACGCATATCACCACCCAAAGGCGATCCCGAGGCTCCACTGCAAGCACTTGTTTTCGACTCAGTATTCAATTCATATCGCGGCATTATCGCCTACTTCCGCATCATGAACGGAACCATCCGCAAGAATGAGTTAGTGAAATTCATCTCTACCGGACTTGAATATAATGCCGATGAAATCGGAATCCTGCGACTCAACCGTATCCCTAAGAATGAACTCAGCGCCGGAAACGTCGGTTACATCATCTCTGGCATCAAAGCCTCGTCGGATGTGAAAGTTGGCGATACCATCACCACCGTAAATAACCCAAGTACTCAGCAAATCGAAGGCTTCAACAATGTGAAACCCATGGTGTTTGCCGGAATCTACCCGGTTGATGCTGACGACTATGAAGAATTACGCTCATCAATCGAAAAGCTGCAACTCAACGATGCCTCCCTGAGTTTTGAACCCGAATCATCAGCAGCACTTGGCTTTGGTTTCCGTTGCGGATTTCTTGGTTTGTTGCACATGGAGATCATCCAGGAACGTCTTGAACGTGAGTTTGATATGGATGTGATCACCACTGTACCCAACGTTTCATATAAAGTAATCACGACAAAAGGTGAACTGATCGAAGTGCATAACCCCAGCGGTCTGCCTCCCGTTACCTTGATCGAACAAATTGATGAACCCTATATAACTGCCCAGATCATTTCAAAGAGCGAATATCAGGGCAACATCATGAAACTGTGCATTGACAAGCGTGGCACTCTAAAAAACCAGGTTTACCTCACCAGCGACCGTGTGGAGGTGACTTTTGAGCTGCCTCTAGCCGAAATTGTTTTCGACTTCTACGACAAACTCAAAAGCATCTCGAAAGGTTATGCCTCATTCGATTACCACATAACCAGCTATCGGAAAGCCGATCTGGTGAGG
Source organism: Bacteroidales bacterium (assembly GCA_030684735.1). Classification (GTDB taxonomy): domain Bacteria; phylum Bacteroidota; class Bacteroidia; order Bacteroidales; family JAAYJT01; genus JAAYJT01. Next base: position 6,591 of record JAUXXY010000049.1, read on the forward strand.
CTCGACATACTGCTCAACGGCGAGATGGTTGATGCCCTCTCAACACTGATACATCGCGACAATGCTTATAATTTTGGCCGCCGCATGTGCGAAAAACTGCGCGAACTCATCCCTCGGCAGCAATTCGACATTGCCATCCAGGCAGCCATTGGTGCTAAAGTTATTGCCCGCGAAACTGTGAAAGCCCTGCGTAAGGATGTAACGGCCAAGTGCTATGGTGGCGATATCAGCCGTAAGCGAAAGCTACTCGAGAAGCAAAAGAAAGGCAAGAAACGCATGCGACAGGTAGGCAATGTAGAAGTGCCCCAATCGGCATTTTTGGCCGTGCTCAAACTCGACTAAAGATGGCTCGGTTCATGGTCGGATGATGATGTAACTAACTGATTGAGAAGAAGATGCTTAACTCCGAAAAATTCAGCCCTACTCAATACCAATTGCAATCCATAGCTAGCGGCCAAATTTTCGACGACAACGGCTGGTTGCTTGATGCACCCGGCGAAACTCAACCCACCCTTATCAGGACTGTTTACGAACAAAAACAGTTGAAACTAAAACCAGATCATTTTGGTTTCTACAAGTTTGCTTCCTGGCTACCCATCCGGCGGATGTTACAAGGCTCCTCGGCTCCTATTACATACCAAAGTTCAGGGCTGGCCAAGGAATTGGGGTTATCGCGTCTTTTCATCACCTTTAGCGGCTGGTGGCCTGAAAAAGGTGCCTTTATGAAAACCTGCTCTTTCAAGGAAACCGAAGCCTACTCGGTATGTGCACGCCTGGATAATCAAAACCATAGAGTGCTCGTTGTAGCCTCAGCCGGAAATACTGCCCGTTCGTTTGCACGTGTTTGTTCCGACAACCATATCCCTTTGCTTCTTTGTATGCCCGAAGACAACATCGGTAGCCTGTGGTTCGACGAACCAATCAACGATAACGTTAAACTCATCCTTACCCGAAGTGGCAGCGACTATTTCGATGCCATCCATCTTTCGAATTTGGCATGCAAAAGTCCACGTTTTTTGGCTGAAGGCGGAGCCAGGAATGTTGCCCGTCGTGATGGAATGGGCACTACCGTGCTTTCGGCCGTTACAGCCATTGGCGAAATTCCTGAATATTATTTTCAGGCCATTGGCAGTGGCACGGGTGCCATTGCTGCTTGGGAAGCCAACTTGCGGCTAATTACAGATGGCCGTTTTGGGAATAGCAAGATGAAACTCATGGTATCGCAAAACGAACCTTTTGTACCCATCATGGAAGCTTGGAACGCTGGCTCACGCCACATGCTACCCATGAACGACAGTGAAGCACGACAAAAGGCAGCTCAAATTGACGCCAAGGTACTCAGCAACCGCAAACCTCCATACCCACAGACCGGTGGACTATTCGACGCACTTGTTGATACAGGGGGGGATGTGCTCAGTGCTTCAAACGTGGAATCAAGAACATCGGCTGATTTTTTCATGCAAACAGAAGGAATTGACATCCATCCTGCAGCCGCCGTCGCCACAGCAACGCTGATAAAAGAAGTAAAAGCGAAACGCATTGCAATGGATGCACTTATCATGCTCAACATCACAGGAGGAGGTGAAAGAAAATTCCGACAAAATAAACATCTCCACTTTTTGAAACCGTCACTGATCTTTGATTCAGAACCTGATGAGGAACAAGTTGTTGAAAAAGCAGGTAAGTTGTTTTATTGATCGAAAGTTGTCAGGCCGTCTGATCCACGAAGCTTCGGGAACCGACAGATGAATTCGCCGAAATTAAATTAAACCTGTGCCTCCCTGGCATGATACTTTTATTCTACGCTGGGCGTTTGAAAAAACACACAATCCTTCGCCATGAAATCAAAACTGTTGAATATTTTTCTGCCTGCGATTGCGGGAGCGGCTGTGGTTTTTGCCCTGTTGATCGGGATAGCATTCATCCGCGACGGGCACTACACCTTTTCCTACCATGAAGGTGACCGGCTTTTCTACCTTATTTTTGTACCCGCCGCATTTGCCATTGCCTGGATTGTGCAATGGGTGTTTGTGATTCCTACCTGGAATAAATTAATACAAAATCGCAAAGTCTTGGGGCTCAAAACTTACCAGGTTATAGCACTTATTTCGCTGATTGGTGGTGTCTTACTCGGATTCCTTTTCTGGGACACCAGTTTTGGCATCAACGATCTGTTGGCAGGCATAGCCTGGAGCATAGGCATCTTTGCAATCTATGGAGCCGTGAATGTATTGACGCTTCGATGGTTGAGAGAACGATGCCATAGAAACTTGAAGTAAAACCCAATCCTGGGGCCTACTTTTCATCATCATCCAAAATCTTTTTCTTTTCCTTTTCGTAATCTGCCTGGGTGATGAGTTTTTCATCGAGCAGCTGTTTTAACTCGCGCAATCTATCGGCCTTCGATTTGATGTCCGTGTGTTTTTGTTGCGGCAACTGTTGCTGATCTTGATATGGGAAAAGCTCATAGGTGCGAGCTGGCTTATATCGCGCCTTAGCGGCACATTTGGCCTCCTGCAACGGGCTGACTTGGCTGCCCCCCTCCACAAAGGGTAAGATGCTGTATCTACCTTAATACTGGTTTGCCATTTTGCTGGCGTAAACCTTGCCAAAAAGCTTCTCCTGGATCGTTTGATTCTCATATAGTTCCCAGTCGTTCTTGCCAATTTTGCGAAAAAACAGGGTAACGATAGAGCTGGATGCAACAATCATGGCAGAATACAAAATCGGCAGCCAAAGCAATTGGCTATCCATAGGAGCTTTAAAACTTGCAAGAACGATTGCAAATGACAAGGGCCCATTTTGTATCCCTGTTTCCAGCGAAATGGTCCGGCGCCACCGTGGTGGCAGTTTTATTCCCCAGGAGAAGAAATAACCGAACAGCATACCAAACAATCCTACAAAAAGAGCGGATACAAATATAGTCCAGGGGGTAAGTAACATTAAATCGCCATGACGAGCTATTACACTGACTAGCAAAAAGATTATAATAACGATTCCAGTAAAGCTCGCAATTTCTTCAGCAACTTTTGCCCAGTCCGGTGATTTTTTTAGCAAAATCATCCCACCTATGACAGGGATCAGTACTAAAGCCAAAGAAATGATTATGTTGATATATGGTATTTTGAATGGCTGTCCGCTAGCATCTACGATGATCTGTTCAGCAAACCCACTTGCATAGATGCCTAAAAGAATAGGTGTCATGATGATTGCCGTAAGCGTTGATGCAGTTGTCATGGAGATTGACAGGGCCACATCGCCACGCGAAAAATAGGTAAACATATTGGAGGTTGATCCGGCAGGCAAGCATCCGATAAGGATTAAAGCGATGGCATTCTGCGGGTCTAATTTAAGGATAACGGCAATGCTATAAGCAACGATGGGCATGATGCCAAATTGCGACAAAAAGCCCACCAGTATGCCCTTAGGTTTTTTCAATGCATCCCTGAAATTCTTGAAATTAAGGGTGGCTCCCATACCAAACATGATTACCAGAACCATAAGCAGCAGGAGTACCTGCTCCAGGCTATTGATTAAGCCTCCGCCATTGGTTGCTTTATCTGCAATTTTATTTATTAATTCGCTATTCATTTTGCCCTCCTATTCATTTCTGTTATGTTCTTTTTGTATTTTTCAGTGATAATGTACCGTTTCAGGGACAATTTCCCGGTTAATTCATCGCCAACCTCAAGGGCTTTGGGCAGAAGGATAAAATCTCGCACCTTTTCGTAGCTCTTGAATCGCTGGTCTTTCGAAATTTCCCGTTTGATTTCGGCCGCGATGAGTTTTTTTACTTTTTCATTATTTGCCGCCTCTTCGAGGGTTTGAACCGAAATACCGCTGCGCTGCAATTCATTCAGCGATGGAACAATTAAAGCACCCAGGGATTTTTCGTCCTGCCCCACAACCATGCACTGATCAATGAAAGCCGATTCAAGCAACTTTGCTTCAATTGCAATTGGCTCAACGTTTTCGCCACCAAACAGTACAATGGTGTCTTTTGTTCGTCCGAAGAGCTTCAGGCAGTTGTTAAAAGTAATCATACCGATATCGCCGGTGTTCATAAATCCATCCTGCAGCACTTCGCGTGTTTTTTCTTCTTCCTTGTAGTAGCCTTTCATTACCTGGGGCCCACGCGCATGAATTACACCTTTTAAACCACGGCCATTATGCGGTTTGGATGGATTCGGATATAGGATTTCCCCACTGTTTATATCCAAAATCTTGATTTCGGTTCCCGGAAAAACGGGTCCAACGGTTCCTATTACCAATCTTTCATAACTACGAACAGCTAAAATGGGTGAGGTTTCGGTCATTCCATAACCCTCAAGTACCGGTATGCCGATGTAGTTGAAAAACTGATCAATATGAAGTGGCAATGCGCCTCCGCCCGATACCGAACCCTTGAAGCTTCCCCCAACCGATAGGCGGATCCTTTCCATGACCCCGGCATTTAATATCCCATAGGGCACAAGGATCAACACCCATCGTATGGCATTATAAACGGCAAGCAGCAGAGAAGTAAAAAGGTTGCGGCCTCTAAGATCGGGCTTGCGGAAATAGAAGAACGCAACTGAATCCTGAAATACATGTGAGCAAAAATAGGCGGCGCTGAATAGCATCCGCCTTATGGGATGCGCCTTTCTGACGTTTTCTTTGATTTTCTGGTACAGGTTTTCCCACAACCGCGGTGCCGAACCTAAGAACGACGGCTGCACCTGTTTCAAGTCTTCGGCAATTGTGCGCCTGTTGGAGTAATAGGTGCAGCAACCCACGTTGATGGCCATCATCTCAAAAACACGCTCAAAAATATGCCATACAGGTAAAATCGAGAGCACACGATCATTTGTGTAAACCTGAATGGGTACTTGCTCAACCTGTGAGATCATATTTTTATGGGTCAGCATAACCCCTTTTGGAACCCCGGTTGTTCCGGCGGTGTAAATAAGTGTAAACAGAGAGTCCTCTTCAATGGCTGCAATTCGCTCTTCGGCCTTTTTACTACCATTCTCGCGGCTTTTTTTGCCATTTTCAATGACCTCTTGCAAGGTCAATACACCCTTGTGGGAAGCAGAACTTTCGATCATCAAGATAACGGCGGTTATTTTCTTTAATACCGGCAGATGAACCTGCAGCCTTGCCAGCATCTCAGTGTTTTCTACGAATACTACCCGTACATCAGCATGGTCGAGTATATAGGTGATTTCGGAGTCGGTGATATCCGAGCCACGCGGAACATCGGCAGCACCGCATAACTGTACCCCGTAGTCAGCAATGATCCATTCAACACGGTTATCCGAAAGAATGGCAATATGCTCTTTGGCCTTAACACCCAAGTCAATTAATCCGGTAGCCAGATTTAAGCCCGTTTCATAGAGTTCGCCATACGTGATGGCTTTCCACTTGGTGGGGCTTAGTTTGGTGGCAAAAGCAGGCAATTCGCCATACTTGCGCGCCGAGGCCTGATACATGGCGGCCACATTTTTTACATTTTCAAGGTTGCTCATAGGTTTAAATATTGCATTACAAAACAAAATTTTGCTTGAAATGTTCGGAATGGCCTTCCCCGGCCACATTCGGAACCTGTTTTTGTAGAGATGTTATCCTTGCATGTGGGCAATAGATATTTATCTGAGAATACATGCCGGGCTTTTTCATGTTTAATGAAGTTGCAAGAGTTATCCAATTTCGCAGAAACATTGCGCACAGTAAGATAAGAGGCTGGCGGGAAGCTACAATCCCATTGCATCAACTACATGTTTGATAACACGTTGTAGCACGGTTTAGTTTGTTTTGGTCGGAGTGCCCTACTTGTCTGCTGGTTTTCTCGGTCAATCGTATTGAGCCTTTTGATTTGTGTATTGCTTATGAAAGCACAAAAATAAAAAATTAATTAATATATCCAGATGTTAATGTGTTATTCAGCATTCAATGATTTTTAATTTTTCCATCAAACCAGAACGGGCTACTGCTTTTTGATGGCATGTGGTGTTTTGATATTTATTGGCTGAGGATTTTTTTTTGTTTGAAAACTCTGATTTTGATTGTTTTGGAAAAGTACTAAAAAGCTACAGTATAAAATCGCCTGCTAAAATATTAAAAAATGGTAATTATTTAGCTGCTACTATTTACTGTTAAGAAATTCTTGCCTTCAAAGGTAGCATATAATTCAGAAAGACATTCTGATTGTGTTTTCTGGCAGTAGAGATAAAACCTTCAATTCTTGCGTAAATGTTAGCTCCGGTTTGAGTTCTGAAGCAATTCGATATTTTTTGTTTTACTTTGGTTGGCCTGATGTCTCTTTCGACAAGGTT
>JAUXXY010000053.1 GCA_030684735.1 Bacteroidales bacterium
AATTGCTACTGATTTTGAAATTCAGGTGGACAGCCTAATGGTTTCGATGATCGAATTGAGTGAAGATAAATTTGAAAAAGTACTGTCGAATTCTATCCTGAGGCTTGGTTTTGAAAACACAATAACCAAGATTGTTTATCCATTTCTCGAAAAAGTGGGATTGCTTTGGCAAGTAGGATCAATCAACCCTGCACAGGAACATTTTACTTCAAACCTAATCCGCCAAAAACTTATCATCGCGATTGATGGTCTGCAATCAATCAACGGGTTATACTCAAAAACTTTTATCCTTTTCCTTCCTTCCAATGAGTTTCACGAGCTGAGTTTACTATTCTATCACTACGTCATCAAGCAAATGGGACATAAGGTTATTTATCTTGGACAGACGGTTCCTGTTAAAGAGGTGGTCAGGGCAGACAAAATACGATCTGCAGATTTTGTATTCACCACCATTACCACTTCACTGTTGGCTGAAGAATATAAGGAACTGATACATGATATTGCCAGTCGTTTCGCAGAGAGGATCGTCTTTATCTCAGGAAAACAGGTGCACGAGCAGAATATGGAACTTCCTAATAATGTTGTAGCTGTTAGCAGTGTGGATCATTTTCGTTCGGAACTATCCATGCGGTTGTAATTTGATCCGATACACCCTGCATTAATCATTTATTTCTTTTAGTCCTGTTGGTTCTCAAGGGTTGTTACCACCTTCCCGCCGCCAGCTATGTCGTTATGTCAGATTTTGACATAGCGTTAAGTTCCTTTAACTAATTGTGAATAAGAAATATAATCATTTAAACACATATGTTTTGTTTAATATGCACGATTTTTGATTCAACTTTCTTTATCTTGTCTAAATAACATTATATATCAAAAAACGAATTAATTAGCATATTTAGCGTTTTTTAACAAATAATTAACAAAAACAATGCCTTGATTATCCAAAAATATGTTTAACTTTGCCTCATCAATACTAAACAAGTTCAATTACATAATACAGCTAAATTATGACAGCCATTGAATTTAATAATCAACTGATTAGCCTCCACAACAGCCTGAAATACTTTGCCAACACCCTCACTGGTAATACGGAAGCAGCGAACGACCTTATTCAGGACACTTACCTGAAAGCATTACTCAACCGGGATAAGTTTGCCCATGACACCAACCTGAAAGCCTGGACATACACCATCATGAAAAATACTTTCATCAACAATTACCGTCGCAGTGTCAAAGCGAATACGATTGTTGATTCTACAAAAGATCTTTTCTACATTAATTTTCATCGCCCTGAGCATCAATACACACCCGAGGGGGTATTGGCAACCAAAGAAATAAATGCCAGCATCCTAAAGCTCGACAAGGAGCAGCGTTTGCCTTTCGAAATGCATACTGCCGGCTATAAATACAAAGAAATAGCCGAAGAGTTGAACCTTTCAATCGGTACCGTGAAAAGCCGGATATTCTTCACCCGGAAAAAACTCATGGATGCACTCAAAGAATACCAGAACTAGTGAGATATCTCTCATCGTTTAATAAAATTCCGGCCAAGTAAGCCGGATTTTTTATTTAAACAGATCGTCTGTTAACTCTTTGGCTTGTCTTCGATGGAATATCGGAGATTCAGTCTTACGATTGCGAATATAAGCACTGCAGCACTAACCCATTGTATAAGCGTAAGGGTATAATTATTGACAAGATAATCGAAAAGGATAGCCGATAACGGGAAGCATAATTCGCAAATCGAAGCGATCATTGCTTTTACCCTTCGCAACCCGAAGTAATATAAAAAAATGGCACCCGAACCGGTGGTGAAAGCAATTAAGAAAAAGATAATCCAATTCATTTTAGTAGTAACCATGATCCCATTGTAGCTGCCTGCCACCAGCACAACAATTAGCATGATATGTGTCGTAAAACCATAACGGTAGAATGTTGCGGTTTTAAAATGCCATTTATTCAGCACTTTCTTGCTGAAAACGGTAGCACTGCCAAACGAAAACGCAGCCAGAAGAGCAAACAGTGAGGCGTGGATGGTATTAATACTACCTTCAACATCAGGCAGCTTGAACCCAAATGTCATGAAATAGCCCGCTACAATGGCAATGGCAGCCCATATAAAAAAACCTCTGCGCGGATGTTCACCAAGAACTAAGGCAGCCAGGGTAATAGCAAAAACGGGTTGTAGTTTTTGAAGCAAAACGACTATTGTAAGTTTTTTAAACTCTAACAGGAAAAGGGCCTTGACTATTGACATGGTTCCTACCGCGCCTCCCAATAAGGCTACCAGGAAAAAGAAAATGTAATCGTTGCGGTTGAATGATTTTAGATGCCGGTATTCATTTCGCAGAAAAATATTCATAAGCACGAAAGGGATCAGGTGCAGCATGAATACCACATAGTCAACCCTAAGATTATAAAGGTTTGGTGTGAGCACAACACCATCAAAGCCCCACATGATGGCCGAAACACAAACAGCCAGTGCCCCAATGATGACGGCTTGTCGCTTGTCGGACATTTTTTGTCTGGTCATTTTAATAGTTGGAATTTAGAAAAGTTGTCCTGCTTCTGCCTTCAAAAAATCAAGCGCCCTGGCAACCGGATCGTTTTCCTGCGCAGCGGCTTCTTCAAGCAATCTGCCCGCAAGCCCTAAGGAGGGTTCCTCCCGATTGATCGTGCCACCTGTTGTATTTATCAACCGGATGGTTTCTTCGCGGGCAGCCCTCACAAATTCCCAACCCTGAGCAGAAATATAGACCTGCTGAGATAGATTATGGTTAAATTCCTCTCGTATCGAGCTGATGAGTTCAGCGTGGAGCTGACCCGAAGTCATTCCGGCTTGGTTAATCCTCAAAATCAAATGATTGATCACAATACGTTCAAGGAAAAGAATAATCCGTTCATAAGCCTGCATTCGAATGGGCAAAAGAATATTATTCTTTGCGAGTTTCAGGGCATGGCTGCGTTTTTCCCTTTCATTGCTAAGAAATTTTATAACCATCAGGTATACAACTCCCAGCAGAAAAAGTAACGGAAGTAAATATCTCAGAATTTCGATAGCAAAATACATAACCGGATGTTTAATTATACTATAAACCTTCGCAAAGATCGCAAATTAGTGTTTACAGAATAATTCGTTGATAACAATCGCCACGTTCAGATGGCAAATAATGATAAATCCAGGCTACTTACATTATAGCATCATCCATTTTTCTACTTTTGCTTTTCGTTTAACTCCATCAAATACTTATGAACACAAACCAGCTCTCAAACAGAGTCAACGCACTGGCCGAAAGTGAAACGTTGGCAATGACACGCAAGAGCCGCGAACTAAAAGCGCAGGGTCACGACGTAATTAATCTGAGCATTGGCGAACCCGATTTCAACACCCCAAGTTTCATCAAAGAATCCGCCAAGAAGGCTTTAGATCAAAATTACACACATTATTCGCCAGTTTCAGGATTTCAGGAACTGCGTGAAGCCATTTGCCATAAACTCAATCGCGATAACCAACTCGAGTACAAACCCGAACAGATTGTAGTTTCAACAGGAGCCAAGCAGTCTTTAGCAAATGCCATGCTGGCGTTGCTGAATCCCGGCGACGAAGTCATTATACCTATACCCTACTGGGTATCGTATAAAGAATTGGTGAAACTGTCCGAAGCAATTTCTGTTTTCATCCCCACCAACATCGAAAGTGATTTTAAGATTACCCCCATACAGCTCGAAAAAGCCATTACACCCAAGTCAAAGGTTTTTATTTTCAGCAGCCCCTGTAATCCATCCGGATCGGTTTATTCGCGTGAAGAATTACATGGGTTGGCCAGGGTTCTCGAAAAACATCCACAGATTTTTATCATTTCCGACGAAATCTATGAGCACATTAACTTTACGGGTAAACACACCAGCATTGCGCAGTTCGATTTCATAAAAGACCGGGTGGTGTTGGTCAATGGCGTTTCTAAAGGCTTTGCCATGACCGGCTGGCGCTTGGGTTACATGGCGGCTGATACATTATTGGCCAAGGCATGCGATAAGTTGCAAGGTCAGGTTACATCAGGCACTTCCTCCGTCTCGCAGCGTGCTACCATTGATGCCATGCTTGTCAATCCGGCACAGTGCGAAGAACTCAAAACCATGCTGAGTGCTTTTGAGCAACGCAGAGACCTGTTATTGGGCTTGTTAAAGAATATTCCAGGCCTCCGTACCAATGAACCCAAGGGCGCTTTCTACGTTTTTCCTGATGTATCGTACTATTTTGGAAAATCGGATGGAGAAAATAAAATCACCGATTGCGACGAACTATGCGATTACCTGCTCACCAAGGCCCATGTGGCGCTTGTTCCCGGTTCAGCATTTGGGAACCCTGCTTGCATCCGCATCAGCTATGCTGCTTCGGAGGCAACCCTGATCAAGGCTATTGATCGCATTGCCCTGGCATTGAACATTCTAAAATAAGATCGAATATTCTACACCAACTCTGCCGCTGTGTTGCAAAAAGAAGAATTGACTCCTATTTTTAATGAGTTTAACAAACAAAAGGTGCTTATCGTTGGCGACGTAATGATTGACGCCTATATTTGGGGCAAGGTCGAACGCATCTCACCCGAAGCCCCCGTGCCTGTGGTATCGGTAACCCGGCGTGAGAATATGCTGGGCGGAGCCGCCAATGTGGCACGAAATATCAAAGCCCTGGGTGCAACCCCGCTGCTGTGCTCGGTTACCGGAAATGATGCCAAAGGTAAAGAATTTATTGAATTGATGCGTAGCGAAGGCATTGATCCGATAGGTATCGTGACAAGTCAGAAACGTATCACTACTACCAAATTCCGAGTCATCGGCAACAATACCCAGATGCTAAGGGTTGACGAAGAAGTGGATCATGACCTCGACAGCCACGAAACCAGTATGTTGCTTCAGCGCGTTGAGCAACTTCTACTACATAACAACATCAATGTGATCCTGCTCCAGGATTATAATAAAGGAGTTTTGAGCGCCCCAGTGATAGATGCTTTGCTAAAGCTTGCCAACAAAAGGCAAATCCCCATTGTGGTTGATCCGAAGAAAAAGAATTTTGAGAGATATGTCGGGGTGAAACTATTCAAGCCTAACATGAAAGAGCTTCGCGAAGGGGTGAATTCAGACTTATCAATCGAAAATGAAGCTCCCCTACTCGCTGCCATCATGCAGTTGCAGCAACAGCAACAATTGGAAATGGTGATGGTGACTATGAGCGAAAAAGGAATGGTGCTGCGGTATAAGAATGACGGATACTACCTTGTGCACCAACAACCCGCTCATTTGCGCAGTATTGCTGATGTTTCGGGTGCCGGCGATACTGTGATCAGTGTGGCAGCCCTCTGTGTAGCCATCGGC
>JAUXXY010000064.1 GCA_030684735.1 Bacteroidales bacterium
TCATTGCGAGGGAGCGTAGCGACCGAAGCAATCTCTTTATAATCGGAGAGATTGCTTCGTGCCTCGCAATGACGAATACTTTCACGGATTCAGGGTAGATTTATTTATTCCGCGTGCATCTGCGGGTATTTCATCTGCGAAAATCTGCGAGAAACTGTATTTTACCGGGAAACTGTATTTTAGCGCCGCAAATCACGCATTTACTCGCAAATAAAAAACCATTAGGTATCATGAGCACAAAAACAAGATCCTTTCTTCTGTGGACACTTACCGTCCTCTTCACTTTAGGCATTTCCTACTACCAGCGTCGCACCGGCCCCACCAAGCCCTTGCGCGGCAAGGTAGAACTGGCGGGCGAAACCATTCGCTACCGCCTCATCCGTACACAAAACACGGGTTCAGCAGCTGCGGTTGAAATTAATGCACCCGATACAGGCGTGAAAGGCATATATCAGTATCGTCGCTTCAAGAGTTACGATTCGTGGTTGGAGCTACCTATGCAGCGCGAGGGCGATAAGCTCATAGCTGCCATACCCTCTCAAGCTCCGGCAGGCAAGGTGATGTACCAGGTTTGGCTCGAGAAAAACGGGCAACGTGTGCAGCTCGCCGAAGAACCGGTGGTGATCCGTTTCAAGGGTGCCGTACCTCTGCGCTGGCTCATCCCACACATATTATTTATGTTTCTTGCTATGCTCATCTCCACCCGCACGGGCCTGGAAGCGCTGGTGAAAGGAAACAATACATTAATGTATGCCTGGTTCACCACCATCTTCCTGTTTATAGGAGGCATCATCCTCGGCCCGGTAATCCAGAAATTTGCTTTTGATGCCTACTGGACTGGATGGCCTGCCGGAAAAGACCTCACCGATAATAAAACAGCCGTTGCCATGATTTTATGGGTGATTGCGTTGGTAAGGCTTATCCGCAATAAGGAAAACCGGGGTTGGGCATTGGCCGCAGCCATCGTGGTGCTGCTTATCTACCTGATTCCACACAGCATGTTGGGTTCGGAGCTGGATTATACGGTTGGGGGTTGAAGGTTCACAAGGATAAAGGTCCAAAGGATAAAGGATAAAGGATAAAGGGTAAAGGGTAAAGGATAAAGGATAAAGGATAAAGGTTCGGGGTTCGACTTTGAACTTTATCCTTTTATCTTTAACCTTTGAGCTTCTTTAGTTCATCAACGGATCTATCGGGTAGTTGGCCCACATGGCAAATTGTTTACCCAGGCTTTTCACACTGTGGCGCCAAAGCACATCGGGGTCGGTATTAAGGAGTGTCGCTGCATCGGAATCGGCCACCACCCAAGAGTTTTCGTCAAGCTCGCGGTCGAGCTGCTTGGACACCCATCCGGCATAACCGATAAAAAAGCGGATATTCTGATTGTTTAATTGGTTAATGGTGAGCATTTCTTTCACCGCCTCAACATCGCCTCCCCAGTAAAGGCCGTCAATGATTTTCGTGCTGCCCTCAATTTGATCGCCGAGTGTGTGAATAAAATAGAGGTTTGATGTTTTAACGGGTCCGCCCAGGTAAAGTTTTCCATTGTACTGCGGAAAGCCTTTGATGATGTCGTTAAACATCAGGTCAACCGGTTTATTGATGATCAAGCCAAAAGTGCCTTCGTGGCTATGGTCGGCAAGGAGCACCACCGAGCGGCGGAAATAGAAATCGTGCATAAAAGGTTCGCTGATGAGGATGCACCCCATGGCGGGCAGCAAGTCGCCATAGCGTTTTACTTCTTTTCTGTTTCCAGAATTATCGGGCATGGTTGTTTTGTTATGTTATTATCGCATTTCATGCTTTTGTGGCTGCCAATTCGTAATTTTGTGTCCTTAAAAGCATAACGTTGCTTCAAAGATAGTCAAATTCTATACCAATCGGTGATGGAGGAGCGCAGTTCAGCAAAAAAGTTTCAACAATTGCGCATCGAATACCCGTGGCTCGCTTACGAATCGTTCCGCTACGGCTACGATCAAGGGGTGTTATGGGCAGAGTTTCATTTCAACCTGGCAGGGAAATATTCTTTCCGGCCTACATTTCGTATCGAAAACCGGCCATTTTATCAGCACGTTGATGAGGCGGCCATTGAAAACTTAGTTTTCCATATCGGCATGGTTGAGATGATCAGCTATTGGAAGGCAGCTTGCCCACCACGGGTCATCATCAAACCTTTTTTTCTCAATCCCGAAGCACAAGCCTGGTGGCGCAAGTTGTTTTTCCACGGTTTGGGGGAGTTCTTCCACACCAATGGCATTTTGCCCGGCTACGACGATGTTGTGAACTTTGAATTTGAAGGTGCCAATACGAATAAACCTTTTTCGTTGCCCGTTGGCAGGGGCGATCTGCTGCCTGTGGGGGGAGGAAAAGATTCGGCCCTGAGCTTAGCTTTGCTCACCGGGGCCAACAGGTCAGTGATACCTTTCCTGCTCAACCCGGTGGCTGCTTCAATCCAACTCATCGTCCGGGCGGGGTTGGCGCTGGATGAGGCTGTGGTAGTGCATCGCACCATAGATCCCACGCTGCTCTGGCTAAATGCGCAAGGGTTCCTGAACGGGCATACGCCTTTTTCGGCCTTGCTGGCATTCATGGCACTCTTGGGCTCGACGCTGACAGGAAGCAGCAACATTGTACTTTCAAACGAGTCGAGTGCCAACGAAGCCACTATCCCCGGCACTACGATCAATCACCAGTATTCCAAGAGTTTTGAATTTGAAAAGGATTTCAGGAGATATTATCAACAGCATATCAGCGCTGATTTCAATTACTTTAGTTTTTTGCGCCCTATCAACGAATTGCAGATTGCCGGGCTTTTTGCTAAGTTGAAATCATTCCACCCGGTGTTCCGCAGCTGCAATGCAGGCAGCAAAACGGGTGAATGGTGTGGCAAATGCCCGAAATGCCTGTTTACATATATTATATTGTCTCCGTTGATGCCCGGTGCTGATGTGGAAGCGATTTTTGGCAGGGACCTTTTCAGCGATGCTGACTTGCGAACCTATTTCAATCAATTATGCGGGCTGACCGAAGAAAAGCCTTTTGATTGTATAGGAACCATCGGCGAAGTAAATGCAGCGCTCGCACAGACCATCCGAAACAAGGATACCGCTCCCCTACCCCTCTTACTGAATGATTATGCTGCACGACAAGATTCTGCAATCTCTCGGAATTTTAATTTTGAGCACCTTATGCAGCAATTCCATCACGAACATTTTCTACCGCAGGAGTTTGAAAGTATCTTGAAAACAGCCCTGGATGAAAGCATTTCTTGAAAATAAATTAAGTGGTAAAAAGGTATTGATCCTTGGTGTTGGGATTGAGGGACAGTCGTCTTACAGGATGCTTAGGGAGTTTTTCCCCACCATGCCTCTGGCCATCGCCGACCAGCGCGTTGAATTGCCGAACCCCGGTCTATGGCAGCATCCGCTTACAAGTATCAGAACAGGATTTGCCTATCTCGAAGGCCTTGCCGACTATGACCTGGTGATAAAAAGCCCGGGCATTTCGATGGAGACACTTCATGACTGCCTGCAACCCCGGCAGCTTACGTCTCAAACAGCGCTTTTTCTCGAAGCCTATCGAAGCAAGGTGATCGGAATCACCGGCACTAAGGGCAAAACAACCACATCGCACCTGGTGCATCACGTGTTGAAAACTGCTGGAATGGATGCCCTGCTGGTGGGCAACATGGGCCTGCCACCCTTTGAAGTGGTTGGTAGAATCGGCGACCACACCCAGGTAGTTTTTGAATTGTCATCGCATCAGCTCGAAAATCTCACGGTGTCGCCACATATTGCTGTGCTGCTCAACATTTACCAGGAGCACCTCGACCACTATGCCAGCTACAAACATTACCAACTGGCTAAATTCAACATTGCAAGGCATCAGCAGGAAGGCGACTGGTTTATATATGCCGGTGAAGATGCAAGGATCGCAACATTGGTGAATGAAATACCGATAAAGTCGAACAAGGTACCTTATGGTTTTGATTTGAGTGCAAATGGCCTTGTTTTCAGTAAGGATCAGGTGCTCTATACCCGTAAGAAAGGAAAGCCTTACATGGTATGCGATCAGCGGCCACTCACGATGCTTCCCGGCAGGCATAATCAACTGAACATGATGGCAGCGGTGGCTGTGTGTTTACTGAAAGGGATAAAACCTGAAATTATCGGCAAGGCTGCTGCCTCTTTCAAAGCCCTTCCGCACAGGCTTGAGAAGCTGGGGGAGATCGGGGGCAAGATTTTTTATAATGACTCTATTGCCACCATTCCTGAGGCTGCCATTGTGGCAGTAGCTGCACTGCAGGGTGTTGACTGTATGATACTTGGAGGGCACGACAGGGGGATTGATTACAGCGAATTTGTAAGGTTTCTGGGTGAGAGTAATATACCTCACTTTGTATTCACGGGACTGGCGGGATTGCGGATCTTCGAGGCTTTACTAGCAGGATATTCGTGTTGGGAGCGATGCAGTTTTTTTGATAAATTTGATGATGCCGTACGGGCGGCGATTGAGAAAACGGCTCCAGGAAAGATATGTTTGCTTTCTCCGGCTGCTTCCAGCTATGATCAGTTTAAGAATTTCGAGCACCGGGGGAACAGGTTCCGGGAAATCGTGAAAGAAATACATTTACCACAATAGGTACAGTGTAAAAGTTGTACTCAGTTGCAGTGGCAGCGGCAGTGGCAGTGGCAGTGGGCTCTCCTTAGGAGAGGAGCAGCTGTTGAGAAGTAAAAAAGGAGGCGGTTGTTATTCCGCTCCTGGTTTGGGTGTTTCTTTTTTCTTACGTTTTGGTTTTTCGGCTTCCCCAGCATCAGCAGATTTTGCTGTTTTTTTTGCCGGTGTTTTCTTTTTGGCTTCAACCACTGTTGGTAGCTTGATGGCTGGAGGTGCGGATGCTTCAACAACTACAATTGGCATGACTTCAGGTGGATCGGTCAAAATTTTTTCAACAGGCTTACTAGTATGCTGGTAACCAGGCTTTCTGCGCGGGCGACGAACGCCATAGGAACCAAGTATGATCTTGCCCCGGCGCGATTTTTTGTCTCCTTTTCCCATAAAATGAGTTATTTAAGTTGATTGTTGATTTAATGATGTAAAATTAGAAAATCTATTGAGCTTAGAAAATATTTTTCGATAAAACTTTCATAAATCAAATCAACCTTACTAACTCACTGATTAGTCCATGCAATTCGGAAGGTGATCATCGCATCGGGAGCAAGTCTTCATTTCGAATTTCGAGGCATGCAACCGGTGAATGAGTTGGTAAAAACACCAAGTTGCAGAAAAAGTTAAGGGCACTGTTTCGCAGTTCACATGCCAAGTTCCCTAAAAAAATGTGTTTGCTGCGGCTTGCCAAACAAAAAAAAACTACTTTTGCGCCCTAAAACTAAAAAGCCATGGCGAAAAAGAAAGACAGGACAGAAGAAAACATCACCGCGGTTGAAGAAGCACTGAGTAAGTCCGAGATATTCATCGAAAGGAATCAAAAAATCCTTACAACCATCATATTTGTTATTATCTTGGTGGTGTTGGCATTTTTTGCCCTGCGAAGGTTTTATATCGAACCCAGGGAAAAAGACGCCCAGGCCTTGATTTACAAAGCTGAACAGTATTTTGAACAAGACTCTCTCCAGCTTGCTCTTGACGGCGATGGGAATTATCCTGGTTTCCTGGATATTATAAGCGAATACCGTTGGACCAAGACAGCTCGCCTGGCTAATTATTATGCAGGAATAATCTATTTAGAGCAAGGCGAATTTGAAGAAGCTATCCGTCATCTGAAAAAATTCAAATCGGATGATTTCCTGGTTGGCAACATGGCCCTTGCCGCCCAGGGCGATGCCTGGCTCGAACTTGACAAGCCTGATAAAGCTGCAAGACTTTACGTGAAGGCTGCCAAAAACAACGTGAACGACTTCGCCACTCCCATGTTCCTGATGAAAGCTGCCATGACCTATGAACACATGGGGCAGTATCAGAAAGCCTTAAATATCTATGAGAAGATAAAATCACAACATGTTGATTCGCAGGAAGGCAGAGAGGCTGAGAAATACATCGCCCGTGCCCGGATGATGATAGAAAAATAGGCTTTCCGTTTCTCTAATTTAACTTCTCCGTTAGCTGTAGAAACATTTATTTCTATAATATCCTACCCTATTTCTTTTAAATAGTGTCTGTCTGTAAAGTAGCAAAAAAAATTAATCGGAACGTCATTGCGAGGCACGAAGCAATCTATTTCACAGAATATCAACAGATTGCTTCGTCGTCCCTCACTTCGGCAAGCTCAGCGCATCGCCTCGCAATGACGAATAATACAGACATTACAGACAGACTCTAAATAGTGTCTGTCCGTAATGGCAAAGATTATAAAGTAAAAAGTCTCAAGCCCCAAAATTCCAAGTCCAAAGTTCTAAATAAAAAATAGCATTTACCATTGTTAACATATTTATTTATAGTACTATAGATGCTTTGTATTTTTTATTTTGGATTTGAGATTTGAGACTTGGAATTTTAAACTTGGAATTTGAGACATTGCAACTCTCTCACTCTCTTCACTCTCATCACTTAATAGAACTCTAAGCTTAACTATATACAGATGAAAGACAGGCAGGATTTCAGGATCGTTTTCATGGGCACACCCGATTTTGCCGTGCCTTCGCTGCGTGTGTTGCATGAGGCAAGCTATACCATCAGCGCGGTGGTGACAGCTCCCGACAAGCCGCAAGGGCGGGGACTCAAGCTAAAATCGTCGCCGGTGAAGGAATTTGCCCTGCAACTGAAACTCCCGGTACTGCAACCCCCTAATCTAAAAGACAAGGCGTTACTGACGGAGCTGATGCATTTCAATGCTGATCTATTCGTAGTGGCAGCTTTCAGGATGTTGCCGGAAAAAATCTGGGCAATGCCTGAGTTTGGCTGCATTAATCTGCATGCCTCACTCTTACCACAATACAGGGGTGCAGCGCCAATAAATTGGGCCATTATCAATGGAGAAGCCACCACAGGAGTTTCAACATTTTTTATTGAACGGGAAATTGACACAGGCCACATCATCATGCAGGAAAGTGTTGATATACAACCTGATGAAACAGCCGGAGAATTGCATTACCGCTTGATGCTCGCCGGGGCTTCCCTGTTGTTGAAAACGGTGGATGCCATCAGGCAAGGCAACGCTGAAATAACAGCACAGAAAATATTGACGACAGGCATTGATACCTTGAAAATGGCTCCAAAAATTCATAAAACTGATTGCCGCATCAATTGGACTTGGCCAACCGCTACGATCCATAACTTCATAAGGGGGTTAAGTCCATATCCGGGGGCTTATACCAGGTTTGTTTCATCCGATGGTAAAATATATGATGTAAAAATTTATAAATCAAAACTTTGTGATGAGCATTTTTCGTCGCCCCCGGGCAAACTAATAGTTGCTGACCGGAATACCAGGCTTTTTGTAAACACAGCAGATGGGTGGATTGAATTGCTTGAGATGCAAATTCAGGGGAAAACCAGGATGACTGTTCATGCGCTTTTGCGAGGTACTCCTATTGCGAACGATTGGAATATCGAATAGCTGCTCATGAAGGCTTGTATATGCTTAAACACCTGTAAATCTACAAAAACGCCAGGTTTTATTAACAAAATGAAGGTTTTATTAACATTTTATATTTTTTTTATCCAAACCTCTTGATTTTCGTAGGAAATAGATTATTTTTGCGCTTATAATCCACAAGTCCATACCTTACGTTTAATCTAAACCTCGCGAGAAATGAACAAAGCAGAATTAATTGATGCCATTGCCGCTGAAGCCGGCCTGACAAAAGTTGATGCAAAAAAAGCCCTCCAAGGCTTTGTAAAGGCTACTACCAGTGCACTTACCAAAGGCGACCGCGTTGCGCTCGTTGGTTTTGGTTCCTTTGCAGTGACAAAACGTGCTGCCCGTAAAGGACGCAATCCTCAAACCGGTAAGGAAATCAAAATCGCTGCCAAATCAGTGGTTAAATTCAAAGCCGGCACCGAACTGGCTGGCAAAATAAAGTAAGACCGACCGGTTTACACCCTTTTTAATCTGACTTGCAAGCGTTATGGTTGACCACCAAAGCTTGTGAGTCAGTTTTTATTTTTCACCAGTACAAAACGATAAGGCAGCAAAGCATCTTCGCCGGCATAAGCAACCCCGATGCGAGGAGTTATTTCCAGTTTGTAATTCCTAAGGTCCGATTTCCGCTCTTCGATCCAGATTTTATCCCCGGTAAGATCGAGTCCCGATTGCGAATAGTGTATTCCCATTGCATTGGTGAGTTTTCCCGGTCCTTGGATGATTTCTGATGGTCGGCCCTTGTTACCAAGCCCGGCACGCATTGCCGGCAACCCATCCAGTGGTCTGATCCCTCGTATCAGCACGGCATGTGGAATGCCCTCGCCGTTGGTAACCACATTAAACAAAGAGTGAACTCCATAGCATAAATAGATGTAAGCCAGGCCGCCTATGCCGTACATCACCTCGGTTCGGTTGGTTCTTCGGCCACCCCAGGCATGCGAGGCCCTGTCGGAGATTCCGGCGTAGGCTTCAGCTTCAATGATCACTCCACTTCTTATCACATCTCCGAGTGCCGAAACCAGTACTTTCCCAAGTAACTCGCGGGCAATAACCAATACATCATCGCGCAGGTAGAATTCCCTTCCGAGCTTCATGCTAATGGTTTTAAGTGAATTTATACTACAATCGGGAACAACTTACTGTTAGAGTAGCAGCGGCAGTAGCAGCGGCAGTCCTGCTTACTGCCACTGCTTACTTGCTCCAGGTATATTTTTGATCGTCGGTTGTAGTGATTTTATCATGGTCGTGCAGCCATTGAATGGCTTTAATGACCTTGTCTTCATTTGCCCCGCTCACCCCGTCAACCAGCTCATTGATGGACCTGGTTTTTTGTTTTAGCAATTTTTCCAACTGATCGTATATTGCCTTGAATTCCAATTCGCTAAGTTCAATTCTATTGAGTTCAATGCAAACATCGCACTTCCCGCAACGTTGTCCGTCGGTTTCGCCGAAATACGCAAGTAGCAGTTGGCTACGGCATTTAGTAGAGCTTGTCATATATTGTATAACGCTCTCAACTCTCTGTTTTGCCGATTCGAGTCTGTCGCCATAGTTTTCAGGTGATATGTGGAGGTGAGAAACATCCAAGCGTTCGGTAGTAAAAACAATCTGGGGTTTTTGCTTGCGAGGAACATAGTTTATAACACCGGATTTATCGAGCAATATAAGCAACTCCACCACTTTCCCGGTTTCGATGCCCGCTCGTCGTGCTATTTCAGATTCATTGATTTTGGCATACCCCGAAAACAATCCTGTATAGGAGCGCAATAATAACTTAATGAATGGGTCATAGATCATGTTTTCGACCTGAAAGCGATAGAGGTTTTCCTTGTTCATCGTCATATGTATCATTGAAGGTGCGCCTATCTCCTCGTTGAGCATGATGTAACCTTCTTTTTCGAGAAATTTGAGCGCATTGTAAGCAATTATCGGTTTGACCTTATATTGACGGCCGAAATCGTGCAGGTCGAAATCAAAGGATACATCTTTGCCGCTGCCAGTGGCAAGCTGAAGATAGTTGCCGAGCGACTCATAGACGTTTTTGATGGTTTGCAGGGGTGGATACGAAATACTGAGGCTGTGTCGCAGGTCAATGATGTCGTTCTTTTGGTAAAGCACAACCGCCCAGGAAGCATTCAGGTCGCGGCCGGCCCGGCCGGCCTCCTGGAAATAAGCTTCGAGACTGTCGGGCAAGTCGAGGTGGATGACGAAGCGTACATTTGGTTTGTCAATGCCCATGCCAAATGCATTGGTGGCGACGATGACCCTGGATTGCCCCTGCATCCAAGCCGTCTGTCGTTTGTCGCACTGCAGGGTTTCAAGACCGGCATGATAGTAATCGGCTGGGATTTTGTTCTTTACCAGGAATTCTGCAATCTCACGAGTTCGGCGCCGGTTGCGCACATAAACGATTCCTGTGCCCCTGATATTATTGCAAATCTTAAGAATACGACCCAGCTTATCTTCCTCTTGCTGAACAACATAAGTGAGATTGCTTCGCTGAAAACTCTGCTGAAAAAGATTCCGGTATTTAAATTTCAGCCTTGACTGTATGTCAATCACAACTGCAGGAGTGGCAGTGGCAGTGAGTGCAAGCACCGGAATATCAGGCAATAACTGCCTTATTTCGGCAATCCTCAGATACGGTGGCCTGAAATCGTAACCCCACTGAGATATGCAATGCGCCTCATCTACGGCCAGCAAGCAAACCTTAAGCCTGGGTAATATGGCTCGGAACTTCTCAGTTTCGAGCCGCTCGGGCGAGAGATAGAGAAATTTCACATCACCAAACATGCAATTGTCGAAAGCCAACTCAATTTCGTGGTAGTTCATGCCACTGTAAATCGCAACGGCGTTGATCCCTTTCTTTTTAAGATTTTCAACCTGATCTTTCATCAAAGCAATCAAAGGAGTGATTACCAAGCAAATGCCTTCCTGTGCCATAGCCGGCACCTGGAAGCAGATTGATTTGCCACCGCCAGTTGGCAATAAGGCAAGGGTATCGTTTCCCTGCAATACCGAGTTGATGATTTCTTCCTGCAAGGGCCTGAATGAGGTGTATCCCCAATACTTTGCCAATATGTTTTTGAGCGGCACCAGATATAAGGTTTTAGTTTTATTAGCCTGTTAAGAAAACTCCCGGAATTTCGTTCCATAAAGATACAATAAAAAAACGATTTTGCCACCCGGATATTTTGCTACCTTTACATTGCCTTAATCACTGAAAGATGCGATTGTTTATTATCGGTTATATGGGGAGTGGCAAAACGACACTCGGGAAAAGAATCGCACAGCACACCGGCTGGCCACTTGTTGATCTGGACAACTATTTCGAGGAAACCTATCGGACAAGTATTCCGTTGTTTTTCGAACGCTACGGTGAAACAACTTTTCGCGACATTGAGCGGCAACTATTGCTTGAAGTAGCCGGCAGGCCTGGCAATTGCATTGTTTCGACCGGCGGAGGCACCCCATCTTTCTTCGATAATATGCAGGTCATGAAACGTAGCGGACAAGTCATTTACATTAAGCTGCCCCCATCCGCCCTTGCCTCAAGATTGTATCATTCGCCATTGCGATATAAAAGGCCAATTCTGAAAGGATTGGATAAAGAAGGATTGCTTCAGAAGATTTCGTTACATCTGAAGGAGCGCGAATCTTTTTACGAACAGGCCGATCTGACACTCGAATCGTTGCATTTAAGCACCAACGAGATGCTAAACCTTGTTTTCGGGCGCTTTACAGAACTGGAAAGAAAATAATATTACTTTCTTCTGAGCAAGGCAACATTTTCGATATGATTTGTATGTGGAAACATATCTACAGGTTGCACCTTTTCGACGCTGTATATATGCGTCAGCAACGAAATATCTCTTGCCTGGGTGGCAGGGTTGCAGCTCACATACACTATTTTTTCGGGCGCAATTGAAGCAATCTTATTGATAACCCCCTCGTGCATCCCTGCTCGTGGAGGATCGGTGATGATTACATCGGGGTGGCCGTGCGTGGCTACAAAATCGTCGTCAATCACGCTGAGTATGTCACCGTAATAAAACTCTGTGTTTTGGATGTTGTTGCATTGCGAATTGACAACAGCATCTTTCACTGCAGCTTCAACGTATTCGATCCCGATTACCCTGTTGGCTCTGGCGGCTACAAAGTTGGCAATGGTACCTGCGCCCGTATAAAGGTCATAAACACGCTCATTGCCCTTCAATTCTGCAAAATCCCTGGCGGTGGTGTAAAGTTGATAGGCTTGTTGGCTATTTGTTTGGTAAAATGACAAAGGCCCCACTCTAAAACGCAGCCCTTCCATTTCTTCAGTCAGGTAGGGTTTTCCTGCAAACAACACCGGCTCCAGGTCGCTGATACTGTCGTTGAGCTTGGAATTGATGATGTAGAACAGGTTGGTGATGGCCGGAAATTTATCGCCAAGGTGTGATAAGATGTGCATGGCTTTTTCGGGTTTATTTGTGTTGACTACCAGAATAACCATCACTTCGCCGGTATTAGAGTTACGAATCAGCAAGTTTCGCAAAAAGCCTGTACGACGGCGATGATCGTAAAAAGTGATATTGTTTTCAAGGGCAAACTTTTTTGTTTCCAACCGGATGCTGTTCGACGGTTCAGGTTGCAGGTAACAGGTTTCGATGTCGAGGATGCGGTCGAAAAGGCCAGGCAAGTGAAACCCAAGGCCATACATATCTCTTTCACTATCAACAATATGCTCAGGATCAGTCAACCAACGCCGGTTTGAGAAAGTATATTCAAGTTTGTTTCGATAGTAAGTAGATGAAGGTGAGGCGATTACAGGAAGAAGAGGAGGAAATTCAAATTTTCCGATGCGTTTGAACGCATTTTCTACCTGCTTTTTTTTGAAATCAAGCTGGTGTTCATAATTCACATGTTGCCAGGTGCAGCCACCACAAAGCCCGAAATGGCTGCAAAACGGTTCAATTCTCATGCTTGAGGTTCTGTGTAAGTTATGAACCCTTCCCTCGAGAAACGATTTCTTCTTTTTAATGATTTTAACATCAACAATATCACCCGGGGCGGTGTAGGGTACAAATATCACAAGATCATCCACCCGTGCTATCCCTTTTCCTTCAGCTCCTGCGTCAGTTATTTCAATTTTTTCGTATATTGGAAAGATTTTTTTTGCCATAGTTACTCATCGAGTGATATTTTGGGGGTTCGGTTGGCAAAGTGCTTAGAATCGCCCCATTCATCCCAACCTATAACATCACCGGCCATTTTTATGCGCGCCTCGAGGCAGTTTCGACATTCACTGGCTTCTTCGTCAACGCAAGGCTTGTCCTGGTAAAGCAGGTAATTTTCCCTGTATCGCAGTGGAGTTAGGTTAGGCATGATGACATTTGCCCCGGCAAGTAGTGCTTTTTCCCTGCCTTGGGGGTCAATAGCTTGCATGGCAGTGGTGGCAGCTATGTTGATGTCTTTCATTATGATCCTAAGTAATGCAACCATTTTTAATGAAAGATTGAACCTGTCGGTGCGGGGCATCAACTGGTCGCGATATTGATAAAGGGGAGTGTTTTCGTGTTCAATGTATGGGCCCAAGCCCACCATATCTACATCAAAATCGAGAAAAAAGGCCAGGTCATCGGCAAGATGTTCGATGGTTTGAAAAGGCAACCCGACCATTACCCCGGTACCGACTTGATAGCCGGTTTTTTTGAGCAAATGTAAAGCGTTCAAACGTGTATCATAGTCATGCAACTTATTTGCCGGGTGAAGTTGTTTATACAGTTCATGGCTCGAAGTTTCGATGCGTAGCAGGTAACGGTGTGCACCACAATCGTACCAGTAGCGGTAAGTATCTTCGATCTGCTCACCCAGCGAAAGTGTGATCCCCAGCTTACCCCCCGAAAGTTTCTTAATCTCAAGCAGCAAATGGCCAATTTTCTTAACGAACGCCTTGTTGCTTCGCTCTCCCGATTGGATCACCATCGAAGCAAACCTGTTTTCCAGTGCAAAACGGGCAGCGGCGATCAATTCTTCATCGGTAACAGTATAGCGCTTAACAAGTTTATTTCCGGCACGGACACCGCTGTAAAAGAAATTTTTTGTACTTATGTTGGAATAATCAACAAGACCGCGGAAATATACTTTGCGGCC
>JAUXXY010000067.1 GCA_030684735.1 Bacteroidales bacterium
AAATGTGGAGCCTGTCCCAACAACGCTCTCTACCCAAATTTTACCGCCAAGCATTTCAACAAAAGCTTTGGAGATGGATAACCCCAACCCTGCTCCTTCGTAGTTTCGGGTAAGCGATTCGCTGCCTTGCCTGAAACGGTCAAAAATAATATCCTCCTGTGCCTTAGGTATGCCCGTTCCTGTATCTTTCACAAAAAACTGCAGGTAATCGCCTTTTCTCTGGCAGCCAAGTTCAATAGTGCCTTTGGTGGTAAACTTAATGGCATTTTTAACAAGGTTCGTAAGAATGGAATAAATTTTCTCGCGGTCGGTTTGTATGATGGCATCTTTTGCCGCCAACTTAGTTTTGTGTAAAAAATGAATGCCTTTCTGCGCTACTTCTGGCTCGAAGAAGGTATAAATGTACTCGAGTTGCTCATTGATATTCGTCTCTGAAACGATCACTTCCACCAGCCCAGCCTCGACTTTAGAAATATTAACAATGTCGTTGATGATATTGAGCATACGATTTCCACTTTTCTGAATGACACTGATATACTCCTGCTGCTCTTCGCCTGATAACTTTGGCTCTTTCAGCAGTTCGGCAAAACCCAAAATACCATTCATGGGAGTTCTGATCTCATGGCTCATATTGGCGAGAAAAGCTGACTTCAAGCGGTCGCTTTCCTCGGCTCTTTCTTTGGCTTTGATGAGTTCGTTAAATAATTTTTTTCTTTCGGTAATATCAAGGATATATCCCCTTATTCGGATCAACTCACCGGCGTCATCAAACTCACCGGTAGCGTTTACCAATGTATTTATGATTCTTCCGTCAATTGAAAGAAACGCAATTTCATAATTTTCAACTTTTTTATCCTTCCTGATCAACTCAACGAATTTTTCGCGCTCAGAAATATTGGGATAAAGATTAGCTATCGGACAGGCGAGGGCTTCTTCCTTGGTGTTAAATCCGAACAACTTTAGAAATGTTTTATTACATAACAGTAGCTTGCCGTCGGGAGTAGAAAAAAAATCGGCGGAGATGTCGTCTTCAAAAAAGTTGAGCAATTCCTGGCGGCTTTTTCTCTGTGCCTCTTCGGCCAGGTGCCGTTCGGTTACGTCTCTTGCAATTACATAGAAT
Organism: Bacteroidales bacterium; assembly: GCA_030684735.1. Taxonomy (GTDB): domain Bacteria; phylum Bacteroidota; class Bacteroidia; order Bacteroidales; family JAAYJT01; genus JAAYJT01. The sequence goes on from JAUXXY010000067.1 coordinate 1,121, forward strand.
CCTTTAAATTCATCGTTTTCAATGATCAACTGTGCATTTTGGTTGAACCATTTGATCACTCCCGACTTGGTCCGAAATGGATATTCGGTATTTGATAATGACATTCTTTGTTTATACTGTCTTAGATAATTCCGGACAACTTTTTGTTTATATTCCGGCTCGATTAAATCTGTGTACTTTAATTTTGTTAACTCTTCCATTGAATAGCCGGATGATTTTAATCCTGCCGGGTTGACATAGGTAAAATAACCCTGGTTATCGGTAATAAATACAATTTCAACAGCTTCTTCAATAATAGTGCGGAATTTGTTTTCGGATTCTAATAACGCTTCTTCTGCCCGTTTGCGCTCAGTGATATCTTGCATCACCACGAGGACTTCTTCTTCTTCTTCTTCTTCTTCTTCTGCAATAATCATTCCTCTAACCGTAATATTCAGTATCCTATCACCCAGTTTTTCTGACTGATAGTGCAGTTCAAAATCCTCCAGTGTATCTCCAGTCCTGAATAACCCGGCCAGCCGGGCACTGAGCTTTCCATCTTTATCTCCTCCCAGCATATCGGCTATCTTGCTCCCCATTACCTTTTCCGGCTCAGTTTGGAATAATTCATTAAAAGCACGGTTTGTACTCTTTATCGTCAGATCTCTACCCACAACGAGCAAGGACTCCGGAACGGTAGCTACTATGTTTGCTGAAAAAGCCTTCTCTCTTCTTATTTCTCTGTCCGCTTGTTTACGCTCAGTGATATCCTGAACAAATCCTTCAAAGTAGAGCGTTATATTAGAAGTATCTTTTACTGTATGGACGCTCAATCCAATCCAAACAGGGGTGCCATCTTTCTTTTTCCACCGAACCTCAACATTTTGGACATCTCCTATCGGTTTGTATTTAGTGATAAGGGTTCTCCTTTCTTCTTCGTCGTAATAAATATCTTTTGCCATGTTCCGCTGCTTTAAGTCTTCAACGGATTCATAGCCCAGAATTTCAACAAGACGATCATTTAAAGTAATAAAATCTCCCTCTTTGGTTGTTTGATAAATACCAACAGGAGCATATGTAAAAATATCACGATGTCGCTGTTCCGAATCACGTATTTCCTCTTCAGCTTTTTTTCGATTCGTGATGTCGCGTGCCAAAGCAAAGATGACCTCCTTCCCAAAATAGGTCCCTTTGGTCAGGCGTATTTCCTTGGGGAAGATTTCTCCATTGCTGCGCAAGCCCCAGAATTCGAACTGCTGAGGTTTCCCTTTAAATGCTTCCTGAATTGCCTTGCCAACGGCCTCCAGGTCGTTTTTACCGGGGGCGCTGACGAGCTCCGGAGTCTTTCCAATCAAAAACTCTTTGGGATAACCATACATCATAACCGCCCCCTGGTTTACGTCCAGAAAGTGGCCGCTGCTATCCTGGACATAGATTGCTTCTGAAACACTGTTGAACAAGCCACGATAACTGGTTTCGCTCTCCTGCAAAGCTTTCTCCGCTCGCTTGCGCTCGGTAATATCGGCTATAATGTGTACTGCGCCTATTATGTTTTTGTTCTCATCAAGTATCGGATCAACTATTATTTCGCATTCCCGTCCCTTGATCTTCATCTCCATTGTTTCGCGCTGTTTGCTCTGCTGCATTCGCACAAACGGACATCCTTCGATTGGACAAGAACTACCGTGAATGTAATGAAAACAATAACATCCTAAGGCTTCATTCTCAGTTTTATCAATGAAATCGAGAAAAATTTGATTGCATTGAATGACCTTCTGGTTAATATCAAGCAGGGCTATTCCGTCCTGAATGGCTTCGAAGGTTTTGTTCCAGTTCTCGGAGGCTTGCTTCAGCTTTTTTTCTGCCCACACGCGCTCAGTAACATCCCTGACTATGGCTTGCACAACATATTTTCTGTCAAGCTCAAACCTGTTTAAGGATACTTCTGCATCGAATTCAGAACGGTCTTTTCTTGAATGCTTCCAATAAAAACGCTGGTTTATTCCATCGAAAGCTTTTTGAATGAACTCTACTGCTTTTTCACTCGATTTCCTGCCATCCGGCTGTGTTACAGGAGAAAATTCCACAGGAGAATGATAAACTATTTCTCCTTTATCGGAGCACCCGAACATGGGTAAGGTAGATTCATTGCATTCGACAAACATTTCTTTATCCATAATGAAGATAGCATCATTGGCAAATTCAAAAACAGCGCGGAATTTCCGTTCGCTTGCCTGCGCTGCCTCCTCACTTTTCTTTCGGGCTTCATTCTCATTTTTTAAATCCTCGAGTAGGCCCAGCGTGGCTGTATGAGTTTTTTTCAGTTCGAGGGTCCGATCTTTGACCAATGCAGCGAGTCGTATATTTTCATTGAGCCTCTCAATCCTGGCAGTTTTGATGGCAACCATGGCACGTATTTGGGCGGTGAGTTCGCTTTCGTTAATGGGTTTTGAGAGAAAGGCTTCAGCACCCACTTCGAGTGCCCGGATATGATGCACCCTGTCTCCTTTTTGCGCAGTGATGAAAACCACAGGGATATTACTAAGGTTTCTGGAGTTTTTCAGTTTTTCGCATACTTCAAAACCATCCATCACGGGCATTACGATATCGAGCAGAATTACATCGGGGTCTTCGGTAGCAGCCAGCTCCAGCCCTCTTTTGCCACTCATTGCTGTGAAAATCACAACATCACGAAATGCCTCTTTGATCAACGCTTCAAAAGTGATGAGGTTATCCTTATTGTCGTCAATGACCAGTATTTTGACCTTCCTACTTTCCATAAAGTATTTCGTTTATAGTTTTAAAGAACAGCTGCTCGTCAATGGGTTTTGCCAGAAAAGCATCAAATCCGTAACTTAAGATATTTTCCCTATCTGCCGTCATTGCACTTGCCGTAAGAGCAACGACAGGGATGTGCAGCAATCCGGCATCTTTGCGTATGTCTTTAAATGCCTCAATGCCATCCATTTCGGGGAGGGCTATGTCCATGAGGATCAGGTTTGGTTTATGGGTTTTTGCTTTTTCCACCCCTTCATTGCCGTCGTTGGCTTCAATCACAATATAATCATCGGCAAGCAGTGCCTTAAGGGCAAGCATATTATCGGGGTTGTCCTCCACAACAAGTACCACCGGCTTGCCCACGATGGCTTGCCTTACCCGTTGCGGCTTCAGTACTTCCTTTGCTTCAGGAAATGTCATAGTTTCTAATGCTTTCAGCATTTCTTTGCGATTCACATCGCCTTTTTGGATAAGCTGATAAATGTTGTTTTCTTTTAGGGATTTCAGTTCTTCTTTCGTAACGTGCTTTGCGGTGAGGATCAGTACCGGGATGCGGGTTGCATGTTCCTCGTTACGTAAGATTTTTAGCACCTCAAAACCATCAATACCAGGCATCATCAGGTCCAAAATAATGGCATCGGGAATGGTATGGCTTACAATTGCAAGAGCTTCAGCTCCATCGTGTGCCACCAGCATTTGATACCCGCTTTCTTCAAGGAAGTCTTTTATCTGGATAATTGCAGATTCGCTGTCTTCGACCAGCAAAATGGTTTTGCCGGGTAAATCCAGGGCAGGTTTGAGTAGTGTTTTATTGATAGCCAGGTTGAAATCGCTTGATGCTTGTGTTTCGGTTTTCCGGTGTTGAGCCTTATAGTGCAATGGCACGATGAGCGTAAAATCGGAGCCTTTGCCGTAGGTGCTTGCCGCTATGATTTTTCCGCCAAGCATGTTTGCATATTTTTTTGCAATGGCCAGCCCCAAGCCGGTTCCGCCAAATTTCCGCGATGCACTGTCGTCGGCTTGCCTAAACTCATCGAAAATGTGGGGTAAATAATATGACGAGATACCGATGCCGGTATCGGTTACTGTAATAGCAAGATTACCCTCAGTTTGTTGGGCTGAAATTTCCACCTTACCCTTTTCGGTAAACTTCACGGCATTGCCGATCAGGTTTTGTAGTATATGTCTGCATTTACGGGCATCACTGGTAATTTGCAGGTCAACGAAGTCCGATTTATGGAGCAGGTC
>JAUXXY010000068.1 GCA_030684735.1 Bacteroidales bacterium
AATGGGAAAGTAGTGGTTCTTCCGGCCCTCACCGAACCGGAATTAATTGATTTTGAGGAGGTAGGGACCCTGGAATGTTTTAATAGCGACGGATTACGATCCTTGGTTCACACCATGCAAGTGCCTGATATGGTTGAGAAGACCATGCGCTATCCCGGGCATTCTGAGCTGATGCGGGTGCTGGGTCATGCGGGTTTTTTCAATCACGAGCCGCTGGAGGTGGAAGGTAAAATGATCACGCCACTGGCAGTGACCTCGAAAATTTTATTTTCGCAATGGAAACTACAGGATGGTGAAGAAGACATCACCGTAATGAAAATCACTGCCAAAGGGATGAAAAATGGAGTTAAAAAAGCCATTTCATGGTCCCTGTATGATCAATATGACCGGGTAGGTTGTGTGCACAGCATGGCACGCACAACAGGCTATGCGGCCACTTCGGCCTTGCGCATGGTGGCAAAAGGATTGTTTACCGAACCTGGTGTTCATGTACCCGAATTTGTTGGCCGCCATCCCAAGTGTGTGCAATTTATGCTGGATGAGCAGCGGAAAAAGGGTGTGGTTTACTCCCAATCCATCACAACAGCATAAGGCGAGAGGCATCTTTGCAGTATAAAAATTTTCTCTAATTTTGCGCCACCAATATGTTGGCGGGGTAGCTCAGGTGGTTAGAGCGTCGGATTCATAACCCGAAGGTCGCGAGTTCAACTCTCGTCCCCGCTACAAAAAAAGGCTGCCTTTTTTGAGACAGCCTCTTTTTTCTTGATATGTGGTCGTGTTCAGTGTCTTAATTCAACCCCCTTACTTTCAGAAGTGGCTCGATGGACGGCTTGCGGCCACGGAAATTCACATACAGGTTCATGGGATCGTCGGTGCCACCGCGAGCAAGAATTTGATGGCGATACCTGGCAGCCGTTTCCTTATCGAAAATACTCGTTTCCCTGAATGCTTCAAAAGCATCGGCATCGAGCACGGCAGCCCAGAGGTAGCTGTAGTATCCCGATGAATAACCACCACTGAAGATATGCTGGAAATAAGTGCTGCGATGACGGGGAACAATTTCCTTGACCAAGCCTACATTATTCATCGCATTGATTTCGAATGTGATAACGTCCCCCACTAGGGGCTTGTCGAGGGTGTGGTAATCCATATCCAAGAAAGCAGAAGCAATAAATTCGCCAGTGGTGAAACCCTGGTTGAAATGGGCGGCAGCTTGCATACGTTCAATAAATTCATCAGGAATTACTTCGCCAGTTTGATAGTGTTTGGCGTAGAGCTTCAGGAACTCAGGCGAGCCAGCCCAATGCTCCATGATTTGCGAGGGAAGCTCCACAAAATCACGGGGCACCGATGTTCCGGAAAGGCTTTGATACGTGGTGTTCGAAAGCAATCCATGTAATCCGTGACCAAACTCATGGAAGAAGGTCTCCACTTCGTCGAACGTGAGCAGACTGGGGATTTCGGATGTTGGAGGTGAGAAATTGCAAGTAAGTATTACCACCGGATGCACCATGTGTCCGTCAGTGGCACACATCTGGTCGCGGTAGCTGCTCATCCAGGCGCCTCCACGCTTGCTGGCCCTTGGATGAAAGTCCATATATAAAATTCCGATATGCGATCCGTCAGCCTCGGTCACTTCATAAGAGATGGCATCGGGATGCAATTTTGGAATATCGGTTCTCTCAACAAATTTCATTCCCCACAGGCGGTCGCAAAGATCAAAAATACCATCACGCACATTTTCGAGTTTAAAAAAAGGGCGCAGTTGCTCCTCGTCGAGGTCATATTTTTCTTTACGTAATTTTTCAGTATAATAGCGCCAATCCCATACTTCGAGCATAGCACCCTGGATATCTTTCTGTAACATTTTTTGCAGGTCTATGGCCTCGGCTTTTGCAACCTTCATGGTAGGAACCCAAAGTCGGTGGAGGAAGTCATACACTGTTTTTGGGTCTTTTGCCATATTCTCGGCAAGGATGTAGGAAGAATGGTCGGGATAACCCAGCAGGTTGGCACGTTCGATACGAAGGTTAACCATCTGCCTGATGTTTTCCTGGTTGTTGCGCTCATCGTTGTTAGCACCACGCAAAACATAGGCTTGCTGCATTTTTTTTCTCAATTCCCTGTTTTCGCTATACTGCAGAAATGGCATCACACTGGGATTGTGGAGGGTGAAAACCCATTTGCCTTCCTGGCCTTTTTCCTTGGCTTTTTGCGAAGCTACTTCAACCAATGAGGCAGGCAGCCCGGCGAGGTCTTCGGGGTTTTCAACCACAAGTTCGAAGACATTTGTTTCAGCCAGCACGTTTTCTCCAAATTTCAATGAAAGAAGCGAAAGCTGCTGGTTGATTTCGCGCAGGCGGGCTTGTTTAACTGAATCCAAGTCGGCACCGTTGCGTACAAACCCTTTATAGGTTTCTTCCAACAATTTCATGGACTCAGCATTCAAACCCAGTATGTCTTTTTGTTTATACACTTCCTTGATTTTGCTGTAGAGCAAGGGGTTCATGCTAATGTTATCGGAGTGCTGCGAGAGCTTGGGAGCCACCTCGCGGGCAATGGCCTGGATTTCTTCGCTGGTGTTGCCCGAATTCATATTATAGAATACCCTGCCCACGTCTCCAAGCAACTTGCCTGAGTATTCGAATGGAAGAACGGTGTTTTCGAAAGTGGGTGCCTCTGTATTGTTGACAATGGCATCAATCTCGGCAACTTGCTGGCGCATTCCTTCTTCAAGGGCTGGCACGAAATGACCGGGGTTGATCCGGTCGAACGGGGGAACATCGAAAGGGGTATTGTACTCGGCCAAGAATGGATTTTGCTCAGTTTTCTTGGTTGTGCATGCAGCAATCATAAGCAGTGCGGTTAGAAGTAGAAGACCTGTTTTTTTCATTTTATAAGATTTTTTGATGACTTTTGCCGGACAAAGTTACTGATCTTTCAGCGATGAGCGGCAATTTCTGTGTGTAAAAATAAATAGATCCCGATATTCTATGTTAATAGACGTGCCATACAAGGAACAATAATCAAATACGTTTGTTGTAGTTTTGTGCAAAGCTAAAAACCCATCAAATTCATTACCTTATCAAAATCCAGATCACATGAACAGTCATATTTCATTAAACTGGCTCAAGCAAATGGCCTTCGAAACAAGTGTAAACGGACATCGCTTGGTAGTTGATGCCGACGAAAGTGTTGGAGGCAGCAATCGAGGCCCCCGCCCCAAACCACTTCTGTTGGTGGCACTTGCCGGCTGCACCGCTATGGATGTTGTCTCAATTCTCGAAAAAATGCGTGTCAAGCCTGATGGATTCAGTGTAGAGGTAGATGGCGAACTCACCGATGAACACCCCAAAGTGTATAAAAGTCTGCATGTAACCTACAGGTTCAATGGGAAAGATCTACCCATAGATAAGCTTGAGAAAGCCATCAACCTGTCGCAGGAAAAATATTGCGGTGTGTCGGCCATGCTAAGCAAAGCTTCAGCGCTTTCGTTCGCGATAGTTGTTGAGGACTAAGGCTCTAAAAACATCTTGCTGTGAGCAGGAAAACCCGACCCTTATGCTGGCCAAAACACATAAGCGATATAGGCAAAATAGAGCAAAATAAGTATTCCCCCCTGTGGTCTGTTAATGTTTCGTTGAGCCGGGCTGATGCCAATGATAAAAAGCATGATTACCAGGTTTGATAAAATCGAGACATACAGGTCGGGCATCATATAGCTTTGGAAGGGAAGGGGAGAAATGAGTGCGCTCAAACCCAGCACAAGCCAGATATTGAAGATATTGGAGCCCAGCGCATTACCAATTGCAATATCGGAGTTTCTTTTATAAGCGGCCACAACCGATGTTACCAACTCAGGCAGCGAAGTTGCCACAGCCACTACAGTTACACCGATGGTTTTTTCCGAAATTCCCAATTGCCTGGCCACGTCCACTGCCCCATTCACCGACATTCGCCCACCTGCATAAAGAAAAACGAGGCCTGCCGAAATCAACAACAGCGATTTTGCTGTGCTACGAATCTTTATCTCATCGCCATCGTTGCGATCGTGGTTTTTTGCGGTGAGGTAGGTATAATAAAGAAAACCAGCGAAGAGCAACAGAAAAATAACACCATCCAACCTCACTACCGACAATGATTTTCCGCCGGTTGGGATATAATCCCTTGCAAGCAACAGCAGCACAACGGATGCAAACATGCTTAAGGGCAGCTCCCAACGTAACGTATCTTTCTTGATACTGATGGGATAAATAACTGCTGCTACCCCGATGATAATGAGTGTGTTGAAAATATTGCTGCCGATTACATTGGCAATGGCCAGGTCGGTAGCGCCCTTGGCACTCGCAATGACACTGACTACCATTTCGGGCGCCGAGGTGCCAATCGAAACAATGGTTAACCCTATCACGATGTCGGGTATGTTGAGGCGTTTTCCTATTGCCCGGCCCCCATCAACCAACCAATGGGCACCTAGGATAAGAAAAGCAAAACCGGCAAATAAAATTAAGTAGGTCATTGATGTATTGTAGTTTGCTTATAGTTTGAACCGTTCTCCAAATATAGCTGTTCCTATCCTAACCATGGTGCTCCCTTCTTCGATGCCAACATCATAATCGCTTGTCATGCCCATCGAAATCTCGCTAAAAGTCTCATCGTATTGAAAATGAGAAGCTTTTAATTGATTGAAAATGCTTTTAAGCAGTTGAAACTCCTTGCGAACCAGGTTCATGTCGTTCGTAAAAGTAGCCATTCCCATCACCCCGCAAATTTTTATGTTTTTCATCTGTCGCAAATCGGGCGAACCCAGCAATCCCGCAGCTTCAGCAAGGTCGAGACCGTATTTGGTTTCTTCGGTGGCTATGTGGAATTGAAGCAAGCACTTAATCATACGGTCGTTGTTCAATGCTTCCCTGTTGATCTCTCTCAGCAATTTGAGGCTGTCCACGCTATGAATCATAGCCACAAAGGGTGCGATAAATTTCACCTTGTTGCTTTGCAAGTGCCCGACAAAGTGCCATTCAATGTCACCAGGCAGCATGGGTTGTTTTTCAATAAGTTCCTGTACACGATTTTCGCCAAAAACCAGGTGGCCGGCCTTGTATGCTTCCATAATTTCATGCAGCGTATGGGTTTTCGAAACGGCGATGATGCCGACATGTGCCGGAATATCAACTTTCAGTGTAGCCAGGTTTGCAGCAATATCCATGAAACTTGCGTATGAAGATGGCGCAAAGGTATAAAACCTGGCCTGATTACATTATCCAATCCATTCTGTTATGAACGACCTGATGCAAACAACGATAATACTATCAACATATTGAATGTGTTCACAATCATGAATATCATTATGAGCATCCAGAGAAAACAGCCATTCTAAGGCAATTTATCAGATCCCAACCTATTGTTTTACTCTATCAGTTTCTGTTGATACTTGCATTCCGAAAACATTGTAAAAAAAATGATCCTTGATCACAAAAATCAAAGCTATTACATAAAAACTGCTTACGAAAAACTCATAAATAAATTTTTGGATAGGTGATGTGTGATAACCCATCAACTGCAAAAGAAAGATTATCTGTAGTAGGGAAAAAATGCCCAAATTGATAATCAGTAACCGCAACGCTTTGCGCTTATTGATCGCCAGAAACAAAAACAGTTGCCAGGCAAGAATCATTACCGTAGGTTGAAGCAGGGAACCGATTTTTTGCGAAAATTTCGCTTTACGCCCTTCAACAATTGTGTGAACCCAAAACAAAGAGGCATCTTTCGTTTTCTCAAACTCAAAATATCTTTCGCTGCCCACCGCTCTCAGCAAGGTATTAGTACTTCCAACAATTAATTTAGCATGGGAGCTTTCGATCCAAATTTGCCACAAAGCGAAAATCACAATGGTGATTCCCATCAAGGCAATGAATTTTATCCTGTTTGTCTTTATAAGTTTCATCATAAATTTGTTTTACTCAAAAAGATTGATGTCCTACCGGGATTCTTGCCATACTTTCATGAATCAAGTTGATGGGTGACATCTGCCCTGCTACGTTGGTATCTCCATGCCCAGATGAGGAAAACCAGGAACCCAAAAAGAATGTTCCACAAATAGTCATGGATGTTGTCGAACTGCTGTGGGAAATACCTGCCAATGAAACCCATGGTTATAAAACGCAGGCTGTTGAGGAGAAATACTGAAGGGATGAAGATGGCCAACGTGGTCAAACGGTGTTTCCATTTCACCGGTGAAAACAAACTGAGAAAGATCACAAAAATATAGAAGTTATAGGCCGTACATTCCATGATGACCACCATCGGATAGCCGCCCACTGACAAATAAGGGTAATCATTACTTTCTATAGGCAGAAAAGTGATTTTGCCCAAGAGCACAACGCTGTCAACAGTGAATCGGATAAAGAAACTAAAAAAATCCTCCCTGATGGCCGGCAGGTGAAGTATGCCCATTGTGATAGTCCACATCGCGATGGCTATTATCAATGGTTTGAAATGCTGCATTAACCTTCTGCGCGCCAATTTCTTTTCCTCTAACTCTCTGAACCTGTCTTTTTCTTCTTTTTTTGTAGGTTTTGCAGACATAACATGAATTTGTAATACAGAAAACTGATGTATCGAGGCAATCGCTCCGTTTCAATAAATATTCTACGAAAGTATGAAAACACAACAACATCTATATATTTGTCTTTCTTGTATAAGCAAATTTTTCTTGCACCACTGGCCTGATTGAGTTGGTATCCCTATTTTCCTTACCTTTGCAAATTCTTTGTAAAAACGATACTGTACTTATAAACACATGATAAACATCACTTTACCCGATAACTCGGTTAAACAATACACCAAAGGCACAACAGCATTGGAAATTGCCACCAGCATTAGCGAGGGGTTGGCACGTAACGTGCTGGCGGCCAAAATAAATGGTAAGGTTTGGGAAGCCACCCTGCCCATCAACGATGATGCCTCCCTGCAATTGTTGACCTGGAACGACGAAGACGGTAAGGCCACCATGTGGCATTCCTCCGCACACCTCATGGCCGAAGCCGTTGAGTTGCTCTATCCAGGCGTAAAATTCGGCATAGGCCCCAATATAGAAAACGGGTTCTACTACGACATTGATTTCGGCCCTTATACCATCTCACCCGACGACCTGGGCAAAATCGAAGATAAAATGCTGGAGCTGGCCCGCGAAAAACAAACCTTCCACCGCAAGGAAGTAAGTAAAACCGAAGCTATTCAATATTTTACAGAGAAAAACGACGAATATAAGCTCGAATTGATCAATG
>JAUXXY010000072.1 GCA_030684735.1 Bacteroidales bacterium
TTTGGCAATTCATCCACTGCCGAACGTATTGAACTCATGCAGCGATACATTGACCTGTTTGGCATTCTCAGCATTGATTGCCTGCTAGCTGACAGAGAGTTTGTTGGAGATCATTGGTTAGGTTATCTCAACAACAATCGAATTCGATACCATATTCGAATCCGTGAGAATTTTTGGGTTATCATTCCAAGAAACGGTCATCGAGTCAAAGCTTCATGGCTATTTAATCACCTAAAGATCAATCAGTATGAGTTCTGTAGAAATATTGTTTATGTCAATGGTCAGCTTTGCTATCTTTCGGCTTCAAAAGTTAAAAACAAACAAGGGGTTCCCGAACTTCAGATCATTGTTTCATTCAATAAACCCGATGAGGCTCAATCAATATACAAAGAACGATGGCAGGTAGAAACTGCTTTTAAAGCATTGAAAACGAGCGGATTTAATATTGAGGATACGCATTTGACCGATATAGAACGAATTAACAAGCTCTTTGCTTTGGTGTTGGTGGCTTTTGTTTGGGCATATAAAGCCGGGATTTTCTTAGACTCTATTCGTCCCATCAAAGTCAAAAAGCATGGAAGAAAAGCTAAAAGTTTGTTCAAGTACGGTTTAACGTTCCTCGCAAGTGTGCTGTTTTCCAACGATATAGATAAATTTAAAGATTGTTGTAAATTTTTGTCATGTACTTAGCAATCTATGTTATTTTTTTTATGCTTTTGATGATTAATTTTGCTCCGAAAACTAAAAACATATACATTTGAATATCTCCTGCTAAGGTACAAAGAACGCAACGTGTTTATTTTCTGTGATTTATAATTTTGTCTTTGCGTGAGACTAAAATAGTTTTTCGCTCACTTATTAATTTTTCATTCCGATGAAACGAATTCTGATTATTGATGATGATGCCATGGTTCGCCTATTGCTTTCAGAGCTGCTCAAGAAACATGGATATGAGGTTGTTCAGGCCAAGGATGGTGCTTCAGGCCTCAGCATGGTCAAAACACTAGCTCCCGATCTTGTTATCACTGATTACAACATGCCTGGTATAACAGGGCTAGATGTAGTTAGTGAGTTATCGAGGCTTCATCCGGGTTTGCCCGTAATTATGCTAACAGCTTATGGCGATGTTCCTCTGACAATAAAATCTATCCAGGCTGGTGCTTTTGATTACATTGAGAAGCCCATTCAAGGCAAACAACTTATTGAAACCATTCGAAATGGATTAGACGCCTTTGAAAAGCGCCAAAGCATCAGTAAGCCCGTATCAAGGGTTTCGCGTTTTGCCATTGAAGAAAGTCTTCCGGTGGGCAAAACTCCTTTGATGAAGAATATTTTTAAAAACATCGGCCGTATCTCCATGAATAGGATCAATGTGTTAATTACAGGGGAAAGCGGTACGGGAAAAGAAAAAATTGCACGCCTTATCCATCATAGTGGAATTACCAGGGAGCACCCGATGGTCACAGTAAATTGTAAGGCATCTTCCGAAAGCCAGTTGGAATTAGATTTGTTTGGCTATTCCAAAGGAGCCCTCACTGGCCAACGGGGAGAAAAAATCGGCAAATTGGAACAAGTCGGCGAAGGCACCCTGTTTCTTGATGAGTTTCCAGACCTCTCCGATAAACTACAGGCGAAAGTGCATAATGTTTTGCAGGACAGGAGTTTCTTCAAGCCTGGGGTTGAAATGGCAATTCCATTCAAAGCCCGTGTGATTTCAGCAAGCAGTAAAAATCTGGAAGACTTAGTAAACCAGGGAATATTATTGAAAGAGCTTTACTATCAGCTTAAAGTCCTGAATATCTATGTTCCGCCTTTGCGCCAACGCAAAGATGATATTCCCGAGTTGGTGGAACAACTGTTGCAACAATATAACCGAAAATTGAATAAACAAATTAATAAGATTGAGGACGGGGTACTTGAAATACTGAAGAAATATGACTGGCAGGGAAATATCAGGGAATTAGAAAATACACTGGTGCAGGCAATGTTATTATCTCGTGGAGACGTACTTGAAAAACAACATGTCCTGCTCTACCATGCCGATGAGAACCAGTTCTCCGAGCCAAATAAAAATCTGACCTCATTGGCTGAGGTTGAAAAAGAACATATCAAAAATGTGTTGGACGCAATAGGCTGGGGCAAGCAGGAAGCAGCCCGCATTCTGGAAATTGCACGTCCGACTCTCAATGCCAAAATTGATAAATATCAATTGAAGCCCACGTAGATTTTTGCATCTTCTCATCTTTCCGCCTTTATAGGTGTAATATTATTTTACGCAAATCATATGCGGCGTTTTATTATCTTGTTATTAATCAGCCATATATGAATATCGTTCTGATCATTTTGTTTTTTGCGATAATATATATTACGCTATTCTGATACATTGATAATATATTTTGCTATTTTTGTTTTCTGTAAAACAAATTTGTAAAATTATTTATCTGGTGTGAAGAGGCTTGCTACATACAGTTTTGTTTTGATTCTCCTGATCATTTCGGGGGTTTCTGTTTACGCCCAAGTCAGAGTAACCGGCCATGTTGTTGCCGAAGTAGTTGAGGTTGCTAGTGCTGCCTCCAACGTTAACAACAGGTTTAGTATTATACCTGGTCAAAATACAAGTGGAATTGATTTAGGAGAGATAACATTATCTGGGGGCTCCCTTGTTGCCAGTGCTGTTCTGATTTCATCTAACAATCTGATTGGTGAATTCGGAAACCAGGTTGAATTTGAGGCTTCCTCCTATCACGAAAACGTTTCTTATATGCCAGATGCATCAGGGTTGCAACGTTTCCGTTTGACCGGTTCGGCAGGCAAAAATATCACTGAATTTGAAGACAAAAAATATACCTCTCACTATGTCGTTGTATTCGCCTATAATTGATTTAAGTTGCTGCTTGCGAATCGCTTTGAGATCCCTTGTTTTATCTAAATTATACAAGGGTAGTATTTTATTAGACTGGCTAAAGGGATCGCTATTTTCGTGCTTTATTAAGCTATCGCCCGCCTTGCAGTCAAACCAGGATAATAATAAAACTTTAATCTTCAACCTCATACTACAAAACCCATCAATATCTAAAAACAAATGTTATGATCATTTTAGACATCTTTTTTAATCTGACAATCCTGGTTACTGTAAGTGTTATAGCTGGTTTTGTTGACAATCGTTGGAAGAGAACAACGCTCACAGGGGTAGTGCTACAGGGCTTATTATTTGGCGGCGTGGCAATGCTTGCCATGCTAAAGACTTATGCATTATCACCCGGAATCATTTTCGACGGCCGATCGGTGGTGCTTAGCCTGGGGGCCTTGTTTTTTGGCCCGGTAACAGGAATAATTGCCGTAATCATCGCGGTAATTACACGATTAATGATTGGCGGCACAGGAACATTGATGGGTGTATCTGTGATTCTTTCTTCTGTGGTCATTGGTTTGTTTTTCTATCAGTACAGGAAGAAACGACCCTTTCGCCTCAACACGTTGAATTTACTTATGTTCGGGCTTCTGATTCATGTGATTATGGTTTTATTGATGATTGCTTTGCCCTCGTCCATGCATTTCGAAACTTTTGAAACCGTGGCAGCAACAATTATCCTTGTATATCCTTTGGCAACGATCATTATCGGAAAAATTCTAAGCGACCAGGAGAACAGATCTCAACTTCTTGTGGATTTACAAACCAGCGAGCAGAAGTTTCGAGGTTTGATAGAGAGCGCTTTCGATGGCATATACCTGATGGAAAACAGGAACTACACTTTTGTTAATCCCAGTTTCGCAAAATTAACCGGTTATTCGCAAGAAGAATTGACTGCACCCGGATTTAACTTTAATCAATTACTGACCGAAAATAGCAGTGGAAGTGTAGAGCAGCGCTATCAGGCGCGAAAAAATGGCGAGGCTGTACCCCCGCAGTATGAAACACAAATCAAAACCCATAGTGGGAGTATTAAAGATGTAGAAGTAAGTACAGTTCCCCATACCAGTAAAGACAAACTAATGGTATTGGGAATTATGCGCGATGTTACCGATCGAAAACATGCCGAGGAGTTAATCAGGATGAAAAATCAGGAACTCGGTCAACTCAACGAAGAAAAAGACAAACTTTTTTCCATCATTGCTCATGATTTGCGGGGGCCTCTTGGAGCTATAATTGGTTTGCTTGAAATGATGGCAGATGAAGAAGACCCAATGGAGGCCGGTGAGCTGCGTCATATCTCCAAGAACATGCTCAAATCAACCAAATTATTATACAGTATGCTCGAAAACCTTCTCGACTGGTCGCGGATCAAGCGCGGTATTATTGCAATGAATGTAAAGGAATTTGATTTGCAAACGTTGATTAATCACTGTGTTTTCGAAATGCAGGAACTGGCATCGCGTAAGGAAATTGTTATTGATAATTTGGTTCGGGATAAATTGCTTTTCCCGGTTGATGAAAATATGTTCTATTCGGTTTTCATAAATTTGCTTTCAAACGCCATTAAATTTACCCGCCGGGGCGGGCAGGTGCGTGTGAGCGCCGCACAAAAGCGCCTGGATTGTCTTGAATTCAGCGTCAGCGATACAGGCATTGGAATGGATGAAGACACTATGCAACATCTTTTTTCTTTGAATTCCCGAACTTCTACTCCCGGAACCGAAGGCGAGCCAAGTACTGGCCTTGGCTTGGTTATCTGCAAGGAGTTCGTCGAAAAGCATGGAGGAGAGATTTATGCGGAAAGCCAACTGGGCATAGGAAGTACGTTTGCCTTTACTCTTTCATCACAAGAAGTTTTAGGATAAAAGGTTGAGACCGGACGAATCAGGTTTTTGCTATTCCCGCTAAACAGCCTTGCCTACTAATGAAAATCCTTGGACGCATTTTATCAAACAGCTTTAGCTGCTTTTATAACCCAAAAACCCGTTCCATGATTACAAACGACAGCTCCAGGTTGAAACAAGTTGTTTTTGTTAATAATAGTAATATCTTTGTGAGGGAATTTTGTCGCAGGGGAACGTGATGAACATCATTGTACTATTAGTATTCTTTTGCTTTATAGCATATCTATTCCTTGGTATAAGCCTGTATTGCTCAGACAGGAAATCAGGGGTCGGCAGGTTATTTCTCGCTATTTCAGTCAGCTTAAGCATTTGGGCCATTGCTTATACCTTCATGTTTTCTGCCCCTGATTCACATGATGCCATGTTGTGGCGAAGATTGTCAACGTTCGGCTGGGCTGGGTTATTTAGTATTCTTCTGCACTTTTTCCTGGTTTTAACTAAACAAAGAACAATCCTAAGCAAAAAATGGGTTTTTCCGGTGATTTATCTACCCGCCATTGTTTTTCTATATGTTTTTACTTCCGAAAGCTGGATGGTATCCACTTCGATGATTGAAATTGGAGGTGTTTGGGGGTTTATGTTTGCCCAAAATCAGTATTGGTTTTGGGTTTTTATTGCTTATTGTCTGGTAATTCTCATGTCAATAGTTATCCTTACATTGAATTGGGACGAACATTCCACTTTTTTTCGCCACAGAAGCAAATCAAGAATCGTAGCTATTCTAATTATAATCGTTTGCGTACTTGGATTCGCCACCGATGGTTTCTTGCCTGCATTGGGGGTTTATTATTTCCCACCCCTGGCGATTTTATTCTGTTTCTTTCCTATGTTGGGTGTATGGTTTGCCCTTAAAAGGTATCGCATAGTGCTTGTGAGTCCTGAAGTTCTGTCGAGCGATATTCTTAGAAACTTGAGCGAGGGGATATTATTGATAGATATAGAAGGGAAAATCAAACACGCTAACCAAAGTGCACTAAAAATTATAGGGTGCAGCGAGGATAACATTATCTCTCAGCCACTAACAAAAATATTCCCAAACATTGATATTGGCTTCCCTATACCAGCAAAACCTGGTTCTGATTACCTGAAAAACCAACACAAGGTAACAGTGTTGAACGCCAGCGACAGACCTTTTCCTGTTGATTTTTCTGCAACCCTTTTGTTCGATAATTGGGGCGATTCCTATGGGTTGATTTGCTCTTTTCAGGATGTTTCAGGCAGAATTCATGCTGAGGAAATGCTTAACAGGGAAAGGGAAAGGGTATATTTTGAACAGCTTTTCGATATTGCACCGGTGGGAATTGTATTGTTAAACGATGATGATCAAGTTGTTGATTGCAATAGCGAATTTACCCGTCTATTTCAATACACAAAAGAAGAGGCAACAGGAAAAAAAATCAATGATCTGATCACTCCGGATTATCTAAAAGATGAGGCAAGTAATATTACTAACAGTGTTTTCAACGGGCAGAGTGTTTATAAGGAGACTACCAGAAAACGCAAGGATGGTCAACTGGTAGAAGTAGCATTAATAGGCAAACCTTTCGGCGTTAAGCCTGGTCAAATTACCATCTACGGCATATATCAGGATATCACTGAGCGCAAAAAGGCGGAGAAGGAGCTAAAACGGCATTTGTTATTTCAGGAACTTGCTGTGATGATTTCTTCGCGTTTTGCCGCAACCTCAAATGTTGATGCGACCATTGACATTTCGCTGGCTGAGATTGGCCATTTTGTCAAAGCCGATCGTGCCTACCTTTTTCTAATCAACAAGGATGGTATCACTGTTAGCAATACCCACGAGTGGTGTGCCCCGGGTGTCCTTCCACAAAAAGACAACTTGCAGCAACTGTCTACCGATTTAATTCCCTGGTGGATGGCCAAGCTGCATAGAAATGAAGCAATCCTGGTTGACGATGTTGCTTTGATGCCTGCTGAGGCAGCGGTCGAGGAGCAACTTCTTGAATCTCAGGATATCAAATCACTGCTGGTATTGCCTGTTCATATTGGTCGGAAGCTCGCAGGGTTTATCGGATTTGATTATGTTAACGAGTATCTGGCCTTGGCCAACAATGACCTTGCCATCCTGAAGGTCGCTGCTGAAGTGATCGGCCACTCGCTGGAACGTGTACAGTTTCGGGATGCGCTGATGCAAGAACGCGATTTGCTGCAGGCCTTGATGGACAATATCCCCGATGCTATTTATTTTAAAGATACTCAGAGCCGGTTCACCAGGATCAATAAGGCCCTTGCAAATGTGTTAGGGATAGCCGCAGCAGAAGAAGCCATCGGTAAAACTGATTTTGATTATTTTAATAAGGAGCACGCTCAACATACATTTGAAGAAGAGCAAAAGCTCTTTTTGGAAGGAACACCGGTAATTGATGAGCTGGACCGTTTTCGCACCCTCGCTCATTGGCAATGGATGTCGGCTACAAAGGTACCTCTTCGTGATGCAGATAAAAAGATCATAGGCATGGTGGGAATATCGCATGATATGACGGAGTTTAAACGCATCGAAGACACATTACGGTCCAGAGAAGGTTTCCTTTCTCATCTGAATAAAATAACCAGCCTTGCGCTCAAATCATCCACCTCATCTGGGTTTTATCAATTTCTTGCCGACCAATTGCTTGAATTGTTCTCGTCTGATATCAGCTTTATCACGCTGTGGGATGAAGAAAGCCACAAAACCATCCCTATGGCTGCATCTGGATTAGCAGGTGAAAATTATTTTTCTCTGAGCATTCTCCCAGGTGAAGTAACGATGACCGAATCAGTGATCGCAGCACGGAAACCCATCGTGGTTGAAGATGTTTATAATACACCCTATGTTTGCCGCCGTATTGCTGACCTGTTCCCTACAAAATCAATGCTGGCCTTGCCATTGCTGGTTGATGATTTAAATCTGGGTGCTGTTCTGATCGGTTTCAGCACCCCCCATAAATTCACCGATGAGGAAATTGATTACGGAACCATTGCGGCCAATCAGATTGCGCTGGTAGTTGCCAAAACCAACATGGTAGATCAACTTATTGAAAACGAGCAGAATCTAATGAAACTCCATGCAGAGAAAGACAAGCTGTTCTCGATAATTGCCCACGACCTTCGTAGTCCTTTTACATCCTTCCTGGGCCTTACCGAACTCATGGCCGATTCGTCAATGGAGTTGACTTATGAGGAAATGCGCGAATTTGCTCAAGCTATCCAAAAATCTGCCAGTGGTCTTTATCAATTGCTCGAAAACATGCTTGAATGGTCACGATTACAAGGAGGATATGTCGAGTTTACACCAGGAACCGTTGATTTACATGAACTGGTTAATCATAACTTTGACTCCCTAAAAGCTGCGGCATTACGAAAAGAAATTGAAACAATTATTGATATTCCCGCCGATTTTATCATTCAAGCCGATCAAAATATGATTCGCTCTTTAACAGGAAACTTTATTAGCAACGCTATTAAGTTCACTCCAAGAGGCGGAAAAGTGACGGTTGCAGCAAGGCATACAGAGGATGGATGGGTGCAAGTAGAGGTTGAAGATACCGGCATTGGTGTGCCTGAAGAAACCATCAACAATCTATTTCGAATAGATATGAAAATTGCCACCCAGGGAACCGAAGGTGAACCGAGTTCCGGCTTAGGCCTGATACTGTGCAAGGAGTTTGTCGAAAAGCATGGAGGTAAGATTTGGGTTGAAAGCCAAGTAGGCAAAGGAAGTAAATTTGTTTTTCAAATTCCTGGAAACTTACAAACAAATGGTGGATATCCCTAAATAGAGTCTGTCTTTAATGTCTGTATTATTCGTAATTGCGAGGAGGAACGACGAAGCAATTTACTGATACTCAATGCTGAGATTGCTTCACTCCGTTCGCAATGACGACTTCACAGACAAACACTAAATAATCACACGAGAAAAGCATCGGAAACATTTCTCTCTCATGAATAAAGAAGAAACCCCAAAACGGCCCGGAACCGAAGCACAGAAATTGTCTTCCCGGCCCGTTATTCTTATGGTAGAAGACGATGATATCTGTATTCTTTTTGTGGTAACGGTTTTGAAAAAGGCTGGTTTTGATGTTATAACAGCTACAAATGGAAAATCTGCTGTTGATATTTTCAAAACGCATCCGGAAATAACCGTTGTGCTAATGGATATTAAGTTGCCCGTCATGGGTGGAGAGGAGGCGGCCAGGCAAATAAAAGCTATTTCTCCCGGCACACCCATAATTGCGGAAACTGCTTATGCTATGTTGGGCGATGAGGCCCGTTTTAGGGATGCTGGCTTCGACGGCTACCTGCCCAAACCATTTGACAAGGAAACGCTTTTGAGAACACTCGAAAAGTTCGTAACAATATGATGGTTCAATACCAATAGGCCTAATGAAAAATGTGTGAAAATAATGAATAACCCTCCGAAGGAAGAATCCATTCATTTCAATCGGACCGCATTGTTGAATCGCTGCGATGGAGACATACGGATGGCAAATAAGTTGTTGAAATTATCAAAAACGGCATTTGCCACCTATATCAAGAATCTTGCGCTTTGCATAGATGAAAAAGATTTTAACATGTCAAAATCATGGGCTCACACCATCAAAGGAGCAGCCCTGAATATGAGTTTCGATTTATTGGCACAAAAAGCAGCGGAAATCAATTCGCTACAAGAACCTGACTTTGAAAAGATGAAGAGACTGGCTATGGAGCTTAAAGATGCGTTTTCTTTAGTTTTAAATGAACTCACGCGTTTTGAGCAACCTGGTAAGTGCCCGTGAACAGATTTATTTACTCAAACTAATTTTCCTAAACTCATTAGTTTCAGAAATTTACAGTATTTTTGACCACTAAATTATTTTATGGGCAAAGAACCTCTACAGGCGACCATTTTGATAATAGACGATAATGGATTGAATATCAGTCTTTTAAAAACACTATTGTCTCGTTTGAAATTTCAGACTCTCATTGCACTGAACGGCAATGATGCTTTGAATATTTTGAACACGACGCCGGTTGATTTGGTATTATTGGATATTATGATGCCCCAAATGGATGGGTTTCAGGTTTGTGAATTAATTAAATCCAATGAAAAAACCAAGGAAATACCAGTGATTTTTCTCACTGCGAAGACTGAAACAGAAGATATTATCACAGCATTTACTATCGGAGGCGCCGATTATGTTACCAAACCATACCGCAAAGAAGAGCTTATTGCCAGAATCAATACCCATCTGGAAATTTTCTTTGCTAGAAAAAAAATCATCCGCCAAAATGAGGAGCTTGAGAAGGTAATATTTCTTAGAGATAAAATTTACTCGGTAATTGCCCATGATTTGCGTTCACCGCTGAGCAATCTGAAGATGCTTAGCAATGTGATGAATGCAAACATCGTCAGCATCCAGGATGAGGATCTCAAAGAAGTGGCCAAAATGATGGATAGGACTATTGACGAATCCTTCAGTTTTCTCGACAATCTGTTGAAATGGACACGGCAACAGTCAGGAAGGGTTGTGGTGAATAAAGTTGGTTTTTCAACAAATACCCTGATATATGAGTGCCTTTCACTTTTTATGTTGAGTGCCGAACAAAAACATATTGAGTTGATTTTTACCGATTCCGGCAACATCACCGAAGCTCATGGCGACCAGGATATTTTCAAGACAATTCTAAGAAACCTCATTTCAAATGCCATTAAGTTCTCTTATGAGCACTCAAAAATCATCATTTCACAATTTACCCAAGGAGACAACCTGGTGATTGCCGTAAAAGATACAGGAGTAGGAATCAACGCTGAGGATCAAAAAAAGCTAATGAACGAAAAGGAACATTTTACTTCCTATGGAACAAGCCATGAAAAAGGCGCTGGGCTTGGTTTGCTTCTCAGCCTGAACCTGGCCAGGCAAAATGGTGGCGATTTATGGTTCGAAAGCACTGAAGGCGAAGGTTCTTTCTTCTGTTTTTCAATTCCCGCACTAAAAATATCTGAGTATTGACCTTTGGTTTTAGAACAAAACACTCGCTTGTATATCAACTTCGTTTTTAATTAGTGCTTGTTAGAAAACTAAGAGTTTTTTGATTTAAGAACAAGGAACACCGATTAACGATAGTTCGGCTTCGCTCACTACTTGTCTATGAAGTATTTTTGTAACTAATTAAATTTAAGGCATAATCTAAAATCAAAAATCGTTAATCCTTGTTCTTAAATTTTCATTTATTTTCAAATTACGAGTTTTCTAATAGCCACTAATTAACACACAAACCTGGCCTTTGCAATTTCGTGCTTGCCCCTGGAAAAAAACTGATATATTTCGCCGACATAAATAAATTATTACATTTGCTGCTCTAACTGACTTTAAAATTACGCCTCTATGAAAGACCTTGTAATTGGTATTGATATCGGTGGCACTTTCACCAAATTTGGATTTGTTGACCGCGAAGGCAATTTCTATGCTAAAGGAACGGCTCCTACCGACATTTTTGATAATGTGGATGATTACCTCATAAACCTTGTGAAAGAACTGCAGCAAGCGGAGCAGGGCATTGGCGTGCCTTATCGAATTATTGGTGTGGGCATCGGTGCACCCAATGCCAATTACCATAAGGGTACTATCGAGAATGCCCCCAATTTAAAATGGAAGGGGATAATTTATTTTGGTGAGCTATTCAGAAAATATTACGATGCTCCTGTTAAGCTAACTAATGATGCCAATGCGGCCGCACTCGGCGAAATGATTTATGGCGGGGCCAGGGGAATGAAGGATTTTATTATGATTACCCTAGGCACAGGATTGGGAAGCGGCATTGTAGTAAACGGCGATCTGGTTTACGGCCATGACGGATTTGCAGGCGAACTTGGACACGTGAATGTCTTGAAAAATGGTAGGCGGTGTGGTTGCGGCAATTACGGATGCCTGGAAACCTATGTTTCGGCACCTGGTATTAAACGAACCGTATTCGAGTTGCTTGCCAGCGACCACGAAGGGTCAGCGCTTGCTGATTACTCCTTCAATGAGTTGAATTCGGAAATGATTTATGAGGCTGCAATACAAAACGACCCGGTTGCACTAAAAGCCTTTGACCTTACCGGAAAGATACTTGGCACCAAACTCGCCGATTCCGTTGCCCACACTAGCCCTGAAGCTATCTTTCTGTTCGGCGGGCTGGCCAAATCAGGAAGGTATATCTTTGAGCCGACGAAGAAATACATGGAAGAAAGCATGATGGGCCTCTTTAAAAACAAAGTGGCGATTTTGCCCTCGGGCCTGATGGACAAAAATGCCGCAGTGTTGGGAGCCGGTGCCCTGATCTGGAAAGACCAGGAATAATTGAGAATGGAGAATGGAAAATGGAAAATTTTTTAGGGCACTTTAACCCCGAACGCTCATATTTCGTGGAGTTTATCCCCAAGTATGATGGAGAGCAGGCATCATAAATTTATCATCCGCCAGCGTTCGACTGAGCTCACGCCGAAATCTGGCGGATCAAGGCTGAATAATAACATCCCTTTAATAATTTCTGATTGAACAAAACAGGTTTTAAAAATAACGTTATGAAAGAACAAAGCAACACATTGAAAGTGGGAATGGTGTTCATTTCCATGATTTTTTTCATTTTCGGATTTGTCACCACATTCATTATCACACTGAGTGATCCTGTAAAGGAAGCCTTCAACCTTTCCTATACGCAAGCTTTTCTTGTGAATAGCGCCTTTTTCATTTCTTATGCCCTCTTTTCGATTCCTGCCGGTGGGGTGATTAAACGAATCGGTTATAAGAATGCCATCGTAACCGGTTTACTGCTGGTTTCTCTAGCGGGCTTTCTGTTTTTCCCTGCCATCCGTACCGAATCATATCTTTTCTTCCTTGGTGCTATCTTCATCCTTTCAATGGGAGTGGTGTTGCTGCAAACAGCTGCCAATCCTTTTGTCACAGCACTGGGCCCGGACGAAACGGCCAGCGGTAGGTTAAATCTTACACAGGCTTTAAACTCCATTGCCACCTGGATAGCTCCGCTATTGATTGTTGCCTTGATACTTCCCTCTCAATTACCGTCGGGCGGCGCATCTGAAACCAGCCTGACCGAAACCGTCAAGGTGCAGCCAGGGGATCTGTTATTGCCATTTATCATCATTGCTGTGTTGGTATTAATAATTGCATTCGCCGTTTGGCGAATTCGTCTGCCTGAACTCAGCCAGAAAGGCCAGGGTAACTATAAGACTGTTTTCAAGTACCGTCACATGTTACTTGGCGCACTGGCTATTTTTTGTTATGTTGGCGCAGAAGTTGGAATCGGCACCGCTATTTCATCCTATATTGTGCTTCCGGAAATTGGCGTCGGGATGAGTCGTGAACTTGCCCTTAAATTTGTTGGTCTGTATTGGGCGGGCGCCATGATTGGCCGGTTATTCGGCGCTATTGAGCTTTCTGGAATTCAAAAACAGAAAGTAAAAATAGCTTTTGCAGCTATTGTTATGGTGTGGGCTTTTGTAGTAGGTTTTATTACACTTGAATATAGCCTTGCCAAAGCCCTTATATTTTTCGCTTTTGCCATTGTAAACTACCTGCTGATGCAATTAGGCAAAGGCAAGGCCAATACTGCGCTTTCCATCTTCGCCGGAGCCGCGGTAGTGTTGGCTGTTGTATCAATGCTGGCAACCGGAAATATTGCCCTATGGACCATTGTAACAATCGGATTGTTCAACTCCATTATGTTCCCGAATATCTTTGCCCTGGCAGTCAGAACGCTCGACAAGAGCGAAGTCAGCCTGGCTTCGGGTGTCATCAACACCCTGATCGTTGGTGGAGCCGTAATTCCGTTGCTGATGGGGGTTATCGGAGATGCATTTGGTATCCAGGTCTCATTCGTCATCCCCGTGCTTTGCTACCTCTACATTTTGTATTATGCGGTGTCGGGGAGTAGGGTTCAGACCTAACAGGTTTTTAAAACCTGTCAACCCAAGACCTAACAGGTTTTAAAAACCTGTTAGGTCTGAATGTCCTCAATTCCAAACTTCTGCATACGACGATACAGGGCGTTCCATTGGATATTGAGTAATTTGGCTGCCTTTGATTTGTTGTATCCGCACCTTTCAAGTGCTTTGATAATGGTCAACCTTTCTGTTTCTTCCAAATCAAACGTATTGAGGTTTTCCTCTGACGAAGCTTGGGTTTCTCCTTTTATCTGAGAAAAATACTCTTTATCCAGTATGTCAGAATCGCACAATATTAGCGCCCTTTCAAACAAGTTTCTCATTTCACGGATATTTCCTGGAAAATCATACGATATCAGTAAGTTCAACGTGTCGTCAGAAATTCCCTTCACCTTTTTTCCCAATTTTTTGTTGAAAAAAGAAAGATAGTGTTCCGCCAGCAAGGGTATGTCGTTTTTCCGCTCGCGCAGCGGCGGAATATGTATTTCAAAAGTGGCCAGGCGATGAAATAAATCTGTTCGAAAACTCTCTCCCTTTTTCAACTTTTCAATGTTCTTATTGGTGGCTGAAATCACCCTGATGTCGAATGTCTGTTCTTTTTGCGATCCTACACGAATATACTTTCTGTCTTCAAGCACCCTGAGCAATTTTACCTGTAAGGCGGGTGCCATATCGCCAATTTCATCGAGAAACAAGGTTCCTTTGTCTGCAATTTCAAACCATCCAGCCCGGTTTTCGTCTGCTCCGGTGAATGCTCCTTTTTTATGGCCAAAAAATTCACTCTCAAATAAACTCTCACTAATGGCTGAGGTATTCACTGCTCCGAAATACTGATCTTTTCGCGAACTTAAGTTATGGATTCCTCTTGCCACCAACTCCTTGCCTGTACCACTTTCGCCGGTTATCATAATCGAAGTATCTGGAGTTTGGGCAACTTTTCGCATTATCTCTTTCAGTTCCTGTATCTTAGAACTCCTGCCAATAATGTCTATTCCTGTTTTTTCAAGAAGCTCTTTCTGTAATACTATAAATCGGTCTTCCTGAACCTTCAGGTTCTTTCCTAATTCGGTAAATTTGCGAGTGCGCTCAATGGAAATTTTTATCGCATCTACTTCAAAAGGTTTCTTGAAAAAATCAATGGCTCCTATACGCATGGCATCAATCACAGTATCCATATCGGCATGTGAACTAATCATGATTATTTCTGTGTCAGGATATTTTTCTTTGACCAGCCTGATGAACTCCAGGCCATTCATCTCGGGCAGCTGAAAGTCGCTGATAACAATGTCTACCTCCTCTTCCTTGAGTATTCTTAGGGCCACTGAAGGAGTGCTGGCAAGAAATAATTCAAAGTCTTTTTGTAAAAATGACTTCAGCGTAGATCGGACGACAAGATCGTCATCCAAAACCAAGACCGAAAGTTTGGTGTTCAAATTTTCATTATTTAATATTCCCACTGAGAAACCACCGTAAAAATACAAATTTATTACTCAAACCAATGCGCCCACCACAAAATATATCTCCCGCTGATATCGCAGATTTGAGCAGAAAGACAGTTTCCCGCAGATAACGCAGATTTTCGCAGAAAAAAATCAGCGGTAATCTGCGGCATCTGCGGGAGATACTTACATGTTGTGGGAAACAATCTTCGTTATTGAATAGCAAGCACAAAACTATATTTTCAAACATGTTGTATGCCGCTGATAATAAGCCATTTATATCTTTTGGCAAGATGTTTGATGTACGCACTATATTACATATTTATTAAAGATAAATTTCATGAAGCCCAAGATCCTAATAGTTGACGACCAACCCGAGGTTTTTACGGTCATTAAAATGTACCTGGGCTCTTCGTATGAAACAATATATCAGGACACTGGCTTGGGTGCTTTTGAAGAACTCAGCAAGGGAAATATTCCGGATATGATACTCTCCGACATAAAAATGCCTGATTACGATGGATATGAGTTACTTGTCAATATTAAACAAAATGATCTCCTTCGAGAGATTCCGGTTGTTATGATTTCTAACCTGGAAGCTAGCAAAGAACGCGGGCGGTTTATGAGTGCAGGAGCCAGCGATTACCTTGAAAAACCTTTCAATGGTCAGGAATTAAAAACCCGCATAGCACCATATCTTCAAGCCGTATAAGATGCGAACCACTCTTTATCGCTATTATATCCACCTGCCCCATAGTTTTCGAGTTTCTTGGAATATTAAAACCAACCATTCTTGTTCGAAAATGAAGAACCCGCTATTCGTTTACGAAGCATCTAAGGAAGGTTGCAAAAGAATGAACGTGTTTATCTACCCCTCATTTGCCAACAGTGTTATTTAAGGCAAGTATTGTTTAATGAAAAAGCCATACTCATTCTTTCTCTTCTCCTTACTCCTAACCGTGCTGTGTTTACAGCAGGTACATTCTCAAACCACGCGTACCGTCGGATCAGGTGGAAATTATACGACGTTGAAGGGTGCTTTCGATGCCATCAATGCAGGAACAATTACCGGCACCATCATTCTTCATATCATCAGCAACACCACCGAAACTGCCACTGCAGTACTTAATGCCAGTGGAACAGGCAGCGCTAATTACAGTGCAGTTGCCATTTATCCTACAGGCACAGGAGGATGGACAATTACAGGTAGCCTTACAGCACCCATTATCAACCTGAATGGAGCCGATAATGTTACAATTGATGGCAGGGTAAATCAAACAGGCTCAACAAAGAGCTTAACCATTGCCAATACAAATACAGGAGGAGCTGTAATTCAATTGATTGCCGATGCTACTGCAAACACCATCAGGTATTGTATTGTGCGTGGCGTAACCATCTCTGCAACCAGCGGTGTTATTATATTCAGCACGGGAACAAGTACCGGCAACGATAACAATACCATTGAATATTGCGATATCCGCGATGAAGCCACTACCCCAACCAATGCCATCTATTCGGCAGGCAGTTCTGTTGCTGTTGATAACAGCGGCATTTCTATTACTACCTGCAATATTTTCAACTTTTTTGCAGCCGCCGCCGCTTCAAACGGCATCTTCATTGCTTCTAACAGTTCAGCATGGACAATAACAGGCAACCGGTTTTTCCAGGCAGCCACCCGAACGGCAACAACAGGCGCAACGCATCGGGTAATTAATATAGTAACAGCTTCGGGTGTGAATTATACTGTCAGCAATAATATTATTGGTTTTGCCAATGAAGCAGGCACCGGAGTAACAACTTACACGGGTGCAGTTGCCAATCTTTACAGGGCCATAGAATTAATCACAGGAACAGCCACGGCTTCTTCCATACAGGGTAACACAATTTCGGCTATCACTTTATCTACTACCAGCAATTCAACAACATTGCCCGGTATTTTTTCCGGCATTTCCATTCTGGCGGGTAGTGTAAACGTTGGAACAACCACATCAAACACTTTAGGGGCTACTACAGGAAACGGGGCTATTCAAATAACAACCTCAACCACCACACCTGTGATCACAGGCATCTATGCCACAACAACAGGCACTGTTGCCATACAAAATAATAATATCGGTGCTATCAGTACAGGGGGTGGCGCTGACATAGGCTATACTTTTCATGGCATTAACACAGCCGGAACAGGTGGAAATATCACTATCACTGCCAATACCATTGGCAGTACCAGCACTGATAATTCGATAAACGTAGGCACAAGTGGCACCACCACTACGGGAGTTTGTACCTTTAACGGAATCAACAATGCAGCCACCGGCGCTATTTCCATAGACAATAACACAGTTCAAAATTGTTCGGCATTTGGCACTGCTGCATCAATATTCAGAGGGATTTTAAATTCTGGCGGAAGCGGAACATTGAATATATCCAGTAACAACATTATTGCAGGAACCAATACAGGCACTGGCGCTTTTGCTCCAATTTCAAATTCGGCAGTTCCCCTTACCTTAAATATAAATGACAATATTATCAGAAACCATAGTAAGACGGCTGCAACGGGAACTTTTACTGCAATTGACAACTCAGGAGCCGTAACAACAGCCATTAATATCAATAATAACCAATTGGGTAATACAGACGGTGGTTTACTAATCTATGCTGCTGCTAACTCAGCAACCTTATTAGGCATCAGCAATACGACAGGCGCAACAGGTTGTGCTCTTTCCATACAAAATAACGATATCAGAGGAATTGTTCATTCTGTTGCCGGAACAAATGACCACACCTATATTATCAACTCAGCCGCCACTTTATCGAAAAACATAAGTAGCAATACTTTTACTAATTTAAGTGTAAACACCACCGGAGCCATCATATTTATATCGAACAATGTGGTCATGCCTGCCAACGGCGTTCAGAATGTAAACAGCAACAGCATTGTTACCGCTTTCACTAGGACTGCCGCGAGCGGTGCCATCACCTTGTTTACCAGCACCTTATCAACAGCCAATACCAGTGTTACCGTAAACAACAACGGCAATAATTTTTCGAACATAACCATCAGCGGAACTGCCACCATTTTGGGCTGGATAAATACCGATGCCGGCACTACCTCACCTGTTAAGACTATTGATGGGAACACATTCAGCAACTGGACTGGTGGCACAGGAGCAATAACAGCAATGAATGTAAATATTACCAGCGCAAACAATGCAATCAGGAACAACAATATAAATACCATCAGTAGTTCGGGAGCGATTACTGGCATCACTACCGCAGCAGGGAATGATAATATTTTTTCAAACACCATTCATACGCTTGTATCAACAGGAGCAACTACCAATGTAACCGGAATTGCCATCACGGCCGGTACAACAAAAAACATTTACCTGAATGAAATTTATAATTTGCAGGCAAACAATATAACAACCGGCAGCGTAAACGGGATAGCTATTGAAACAAGTACAACAAACAATGTATATCGAAACAGGATTTACGACCTGTCTTCGTCAAGCCCCGGCATTACAACAGGAACTGTAAGTGGCATCCTTGTTGCTAGCGGCACTACCCATAATATTTACAACAACCGCATAGCAAATTTAAGCACATCGGCTGCCAATGTGGCTAACCCACTCAGGGGGATAAATGTTACCTCCACCACTGCTAATTCAACCATTAATGTTTATTACAACAGTATTTTTCTGAACGCAACTTCCTCAGGAACAACCTTTGGCTCATCGGGTGTTTTCCACACCTATGTCAATTCAACAACGTCAGCCGTTCTTAACCTGCGCAATAATATTATCGTAAATACATCAACGCCCAAGGGAACAGGGATTACTGCTGCATTTCGCCGAAGTGCGGCTACGAATTTAAAAAACTATGCCACCACCTCCAATAATAATTTATTGTTTGCAGGTGTCCCAAGCAGTACCAGGGCAATATTTGTAGAAGGAACCACAGTTTGGCAAACGCTTGCAGCTTTTAAAACACAGGTTACTCCCCGTGAAACCAATTCAATTACCGAAAGCCCTCCTTTTCTAAGCACGAGCGGTTCGGATGCCAATTTTTTAAAAATAAGCACCTTTGCGGGCACACTCATTGAAAGCGGAGCGGTAAATATTGCAACCTACACTACCGATTTTGAAGGCGATATACGTGCAGGAAACCCGGGATATCCGGCCCAGCAAAATGGTTTTGGCACAGCCCCCGATATCGGTGCCGATGAGTTTGACGGAACAATGATTCAAAAGGAATTACAATCAATTACTTATAACCAAGCATCAACAAGCACGGTTCTTCAAGGTGCGCCAAATCAAGAAATACTTCGGCTTGATTTTGCTGTAACGGGGAACTTCGGTACTTTAAATCTAAATTCAATTGTAGTAAACTCGTTAAACGTGAGTGATGATGATGTAACAGGCGTTAAGTTGTACAGAACGAATACTACGACATTTTCGACAGCAAATCTTTTGGGTTCGACAACATTTATCGGAGGTAATGCTACATTCTTATCTCTTGGATACGATTTGCCTGCAGGAACAACCTATATTTGGGTTGCTTATGATGTGTCGCCAACAGCAATAATTAATAATACACTTGATGCACAAATCCAGGCTAACCAAATAAATGTTGCCGGAAGTACATATCCCACAACTAATCAATCGCCGGCTGGCAGCAGAACCATAAAAGGACCTCTTGCCGGCATCTATACGGTTGGAAGCACAAATTGTGATTATACCACTATAACAGCAGCCATCAGCGATCTTAACATCCTTGGATTATCGGCAAATGTTACTTTTATGCTCAACGATGCGACCTATCCTTCTGAATCATTTCCGCTTATTATTAATGTTACCAATGCAAATATTCCTTCAGAAACTAAAACGGTAACAATCAGGCCGGCTGAATCTGCTACAGTTACAATATCAGGGCCTTCTGCCAATTCACAGATATTCAGAATCCTCAACAGTTATATTATTATTGATGGCTCAAACTCTGGTGGAAGCGGCAGAAATCTTACAATTGAAAACACGAACGCAACCACTCCCCAAGTAATACGTATTGGTTCTACAGGAACTACAGCTATCGTTGGTGTTACTATAAAAAACTGCATTATTATCAATGGTGTTAACACAAGCACGGCTCTTGTAGTTTATGGTGCTGATGGTGCGGCAGGTTATTTTAACAATATTACCATCCAAAACAACAGCATCCAGAAAACATATATTGGAATCTTCTTTAATGGTGTGGTTGCCACAGGCAACGGAAGCGGAACACTCATTACTCAAAATGATTTGAATACTTCGGGCGCAAATTCGATCCGCTTGGTGGGTGTTTATGTACAGGGTGTTGATGGAGCTACTGTATCGAACAATACTATCGGCAATATTTCAAATTCCAATGCCGAAAGTGTAAGAGCAATCTGGTTTGCAACCGGAACAAATAGCGGAACCATATCATGGAACACCATCTCTAATATCACGCTTACAAATACAGGTGCATTTGCTGTATCTGGTATCTATGTTACTTCGGCAACAGTTACAAGTTTAAGTATTGCAAACAATACTATTTCGACATTGGCTAACTCGGGCACGTCGTTGTCGTATGGCATTATTTTAACATTTAGCCCGAATACAAATATCACAAATAATGTTGTTTCGGGTATCACGCAAAATGGTGCTGCTGCATTCTGGGGTA